>NZ_CFHJLR010000003.1:69119-259065 GCF_984348125.1 Thalassolituus sp. | reverse complement strand
TGGCTCTGGCTCTGGCTCTGGCTCTGGCTCTGGCTCTGGCTCTGGCTCTGGCTCGTCGTCGGCAAAAGTAAACGCGAACGATTGCGGGGCAGGCTTTTCTTCAGTTGTTGTATCTACGGCGTCTTCGCTGACTATGCCAGATACCGTTTCGGTCGCAGCTTCTTCGCTTTGAGCAGCGCTTTTTGCTTCTTCGGGCTCGCCGACAAAGTAGTCGGTGGCGTTAAACACCTGCAGGCAGGAACCACAACGGACAAAGCCGTTAGCTGCTTCCAGCTGCTCATCGCCAACCCGGAAGCTGGTCTGACAATGAGGGCAACGGGTTACCTGCGTAAACAACATCATTTTCAGCGTTTTTTCCCTGTAAGTACGACCCAGTCGCCTTCTTGCTCCGGTGCGTTCATATCAAACCACTGGCCGTAGCACTGACTGATGGTTTCGGCTTGCTCTGCCAGCAGACCTGAGAGGGCGAGTTTACCACCACTACGTGTCAGCCCGGCAATGGTTGGCGCTAATTGCTCAAGCGGACCAGCCAATATGTTTGCGACCATAATATCGGCCTGCAGTTCAGGCGTATTCTCTGGCAGATATATTTCATATTGGTCACGACTGATCCCATTGCGGTTAGCGTTGTCTTCTGTCGCTAACAGCGCTTGTGGATCAATATCGGTACCTGCCATATGGCGTGCGCCCAGCAGCAGAGCTGCGATGCCAAGAATCCCGCTGCCGCAGCCAAAGTCGACAACGAGTTCTCCGCCTTCCACTTCACGATCCAGAAACTTCAGACACAGTGATGTGGTTGGGTGGGTGCCGGTACCAAAAGCCAGGCCCGGATCGAGCATCAGGTTGACTGCATCTTTCTGCGGAGGCTCTTTCCAGCTCGGACACACCCAGAGCCGCTCACCGAATTGCATTGGGTGGTAGTTATCCATCCATTCGCGAACCCAGTCTTTGTCTTCGAGGATCTCGATCTTGTGGCGCGGCAGCTCAGTTTTGGCTTTCAGAGAGAACACGGTGTTCAGTTCTGCACTTAGCTCAGCCGGGTCTCGTGTGGCCTCGAACAGGCCAATGACACAGGTTTCATCCCAAACGGGGGTGGTGCCCAGTTCGGGTTCAAGAATTGGCTGATCTGCGTCGTCTTTGAGGGTAACGGACAGCGAACCGCACTCCATCAGAGTGTCTTCAACTTTGCTTACGAGCTCGCTGTGAGTATGAATGCGGATCTGGATCCAGGACATGGTTAAGCGTTTACCTGTGTGATTGCAGCCTGAAGCGCCAGCTCGTAACCCTGTACGCCCAGTCCGCAGATGACGCCCTGAGCGATGTCCGACAGATAGGAGTGCTGACGGAATGGCTCACGCGCGTGCACATTAGAGATGTGAACTTCGATAAAGGGGATCGCAACGCCAGCGAGTGCATCGCGAATCGCCACGCTGGTATGAGTGAAGGCACCGGGATTGATGAGAATAAAGCAGGTGTCGTCGTCGCGTGCAGCATGAATCCGGTCGATGAGGATGTGCTCGGCATTGCTCTGCAGCTGTTCCAGCTCATGTCCTGCGGCTTTTGCTATTGGCCCCAGTGTTTGCTCTATGTCTGCAAGCGTGGTCGAGCCATAAATATGTGGCTCGCGGGTGCCGAGAAGGTTCAGGTTTGGCCCTTGCAGAAGGAGTATGCGTGACATGGTTGTATCCAGATGCGTGTGTTTCTGCTGCGAGTTTGCCGAAAAAGCGCCGCAGCGTCCAGCGGGTGGGCATTGAGCGGCCGATTGCCGGCGAAAATGCTGGGAACGTCTATAGTTTATACAGCCCCTGATTCTGGTCTGTTGGGCATCCACTGTTCACCTGAGTCTGGCATTACTGTTAATGAAGCTGAAACGTCTGACAATCGCCTTGTCCGGAAAGCTTTTCTGGAGTTCGCTGCTGATATCAGCAACGCTGGTGGCAGACGTGAACCAGTGGGTTCCTGAGGACTTGGTTGCGCGTGCTGAAAAAGAATATGACTACAGTGCTGGTCGCCGAATAGAAGACTGGCGCCGTATGATGGAGCGGGTAGCGAATTACCCAGAAGACAGAAAACTTGAAGAGGTGAACTACTTCTTCAACAAGCGTGTACCTTTTTATAACGATGATAAGCACTGGGGCAAGATCGACTACTGGGCGACTCCCTATGAGGCACTGGGTACCAATGGTGGCGACTGCGAAGACTACGTAATCGCAAAGTATTACACCCTGTCTAAAATCGGGGTGGATGTCTCAAAGCTGCGTATCACCTATGTTAAGGCGGTGCGTTTGAATCAGGCACATATGGTACTGACGTATTTCCCCACCCCTGATGCCATTCCTCTGGTGCTTGATAATCTGATCAATCAGATACGTCCTGCCAGTAAACGTCCGGATCTTGATCCGGTTTACAGCTTCAATGCGAATGGAATGTGGCTCGACAAAATGAAGGGGCAGGGGATACTGTTGGGAGACCCCAACAAACTTGATTTATGGACGGACCTTCGGGTCCGGATGAATAACCTAGGTATGGACTTATAAGCTCATGACACTCAGACAACAATTTTCTCTACTCGCCAGTCTGCTGGTCGTCGTGTTGCTGGCAGGAAACCTGGTCGTTACCGTGATCAACGGGCGAGACTACTTTGAGCAACAACTCAACGGGCGTGCGTACGACGCGGCTACCTCGCTGGCGTTGTCTATGTCGCAGATTGATGCGGAAGACTCGGTGCAACAGACTCGCCTGATGGACGTACTGTTTGATCGTGGCTTCTTCGAAGACATTACTTTCGCCCGGACCGACGGTGAAACTCTGCATCGCCGTGCACGCGAAGCGTTCAGCAGCGGCGGTGCGCCCGAATGGTTCCAGAAACTGGTACCGCTTGAGCTTATTCCGGCCGAAGCCGATGTTACCCGTGGCTGGCAGCGCCTCGGGACTGTGACTGTGATCAGTCATGCAGACTTTGCGTATCGTGACCTGTGGAACATGATCAGCGCAGAAATGATCTGGTTTGCCTGGGTGCTTCTGATTGCTCTGGTGGCACTGCAACTGCTGTTGCGGCTGTTGTTCCGGTCACTCGTGCGCGTAGAGAAACAGGCGCTGGCAATATCTGAACGTGATCTTCAGGTACAGGAAAACATACCGCGCGCGCGTGAACTGCGTCGCGTCGTGGAAGCCATGAATAAGATGGTACGTAAGCTTCAGGCGATTTTTGCCGAACAGGCAGAAATGACCGAGCGCCTGCGCGAAGAGTCATACCTCGATGCGCCGACTGGCCTGCTTAACCGTCGGGGCTTTGATCAGCAGTTTGGTCACATTCTTTCACGCGATGATGAACACAGTGGTGTGCTTGTCATTATGCAGATTCAGAACTTTACTGAATTCAACCTGAATGCCGGTCGTCAGGCCGGTGATGATCTTCTGGCTCTGCTGGGTAAATCGCTGGAGCAATGGCGTACCGATTACCCACACAGTCTGCTGGGCCGTCGCGCTGGTGCTGATTTCTCTCTGTTTGTGCCATGTGCTGACCGCACTCAGGCTGACGATATTGTGCAACAGGCGTTCAGTCTGATGAGCGTGTCGGCCCTGTCTCAGCGAAATGAGCTCTGTTTCCACATGGGCGCCGTGTTCCTGCAAGGGGATCAGGATGATCCTGTGGATGCCTTCAGCCGCGCTGATGCTGCATTACGTCAGGCGCAGCGTCAGCCGACCGCTAAGTATCAGTTATACCAGCGTAGTGATTCTGAGTTTGATGAATGGACCGCCGGTGAGTGGCGTACCTTGTTGAATACCGTGCTCGAAGAGCAGAGTATTCAGCTGCAATACCTGCCTGTTATTTCTAACCACGATCAGAAACTGCTCCAGGTAGAGGTTTTCAGTCGTGTCAGCTGGCAAGGGCAGACGTTATCTGCGGCCCGCTTCTGGCCGATGGTTGAACAGCATCGACTGGCCGCGCGTTTCGACCTGGTAGTGATCGAGAAAGTGTTTCACTCAATGGATGACCTCGATAAAGACGCCGAGCCGGTTCGCTTCTGCATCAACCTGTCGCCTGCCTCGGTGCTGGATGAGAGTTTCCATCAGTCATTGGCGGAGCTTCTTGCACGTTACCCACAGCAGGCCCGCCGTATCGCGCTTGAAGTACCTGAGTTTGCACTTTATTCTGCGGAGCACGCGATAGCCCGACTTGCACTCAAGCTTCAGCCGTTTGGTGTTGATGTGGGTATTGATCAGGTCGGTACCGGTACTATGGCGTTCGCCTACCTTCAGCGCTTACCTCTGGCGTATGTACGTATTGATGGAAGCTTTAACCGGGGTGTTCACCTGGCTCAGGATCATAAGTTCTACATCCAGAGTATGGTACAGATTGCCCATAACCTGGATCTGTTGGTGCTCGCGGAAGGGCTGGAAGAGGCACCAGACGTCAATGCAGTTCGCCAGACTGGTGTCGATGGTCTGGGTGGTTATTACTTCACCAGACCTCTCGACAGCCTGGAAGATGCCGTGAGCTGGCGCCCAACAGTGTGACCTTCAGTCATCTGTGCGACAATCTGCCGCTCTGAAAACTGAAGCAAATGCCGTATCCTGATGCACCTTCTGCCCCGTGCGGGCAGAAAGGTGATATTGGTTGCAATTAAGGCTGTCTGCTATGAAATTCTGTCTGAAACGTGTGTGTGGATCTGTTCTCCTCACCGTTGCTTCATTTTCCGCTACGGCGGAGTCTGTACTTGTCCACGATCCTTATGTTCGTGAACCCGTTCCGGGTCGGAGCATGAGTGCAGCCTTTATGACACTGACTAACACCAGTGATCAAGCACAGCGGCTGGTGTCGGTCTCTGCTCCGTGGGCCAGCTCGATAGAGATCCACACTCACCTGCATGAAAACGGTGTTATGAAAATGCGTCAGATCGAATCGCTCGAAGTGCCGGCAGGAGAGAGCGTAACTCTGGAGCCCGGTGGTCTTCATCTGATGTTATTCGGTCTGAAAACGCCGCTGAAAAGCGAGCTGCCTATGACCTTTTGTTTCGATAACTCAGAGTGCGTAGCACACACAGCACGTTTATTTTCTCCGATGTGAAACAGCTTTCGTAAATACTGATCTGAATCAGTTTTCAGCGAGAAATAGACACTTAGTTATTGTTTGCCGCTGGCCATAAGCTGGCGGCCTTGAGTATGGTCGGCGCTTACGATCGTTATGCCGGAAAGAGTTGTCATTCTCTATGAATATTCGTTTTATCAATTTCAGCCTTTGTGTCCTGTCTTTGTTGCTGCTGGCGCCTTTTTCAGCCACGGCGACTGCGGAAACGCTGGCAGTAAAAGATCCGGAACATACGACCGAGTTGCTGCAGCGGTTTGATAACATCGTTGCCGACCCAGAGGCCCGCCAGAAGGCCAATGCAGAAGGGCAGGAGCGCGCGCAGTTCTGCTTTCGTTGCCATGGCAAAAACGGTAACTCTGTACGTGATTACGTGCCGAATCTCGCCAGCCAGAACCCTGCTTATCTTTTTACTCAGTTTGAGAAATTCGCCTCAGGCACACGTAAAAACTACGTGATGAGTAAACTGGCAGAAATTCTGAGCGCCGACGAGCGCGTCGCGGTGGCCGTGTACTTTTCAGATAAGCCAGTGATTCCTCGTGATAACCGGCCCGAGCCCGACATGAAGGGCCAGCAGGTATACCAATCGCTGTGCTTTGCTTGTCATGGAGATAAGGGACACGGCAGTCATACGTATCCCCGCATTGCGGGTCAGCCCTATGAATTTCTTGAGAAAACACTGCTGAAATTCAAGCAGGGTGATGAGTCGAGAAAGAACTCTCCGATGACTGCCGTCGTCGGAAATCTGAGCGATGAAGATCTCAGGGCCGTCGCACGCTGGGTTGCGAATATGCCCTGATGGTATCATCCGCGCTGTTTAAGAATTTCAGGGGCAGCGCGGATCATGGCATCAGCTTCACAGCAGACACATTGGCAGTTCTGGGTCGACCGGGGCGGTACCTTCACCGATATTGTCGCGTTGACGCCAGATCAGCAGGTGCTGACGTATAAACTCCTGTCAGAGAATCCTGATCATTATGCAGACGCTGCCGTTGAAGGGATTCAGCGTCTTCAGGCTCGCCATCCGGATTTACCGACCGATATTTCGTCAGTGCGTATGGGCACGACTGTCGCGACCAATGCTCTGCTTGAGCGCAAAGGAGAGCCGACGGTTCTTTTGATCAGTAAGGGTCTCCGGGATCAGCTGGATATTGGTTATCAGACTCGCCCTGATATTTTCGCGACCCATATTGATTTGCCTGAGCCTCTCTACGACCGTGTGTATGAAGTGCCTGAACGGGTTCGCGCGGATGGAACAGTGGACTATGCGCTGGATGAAGAGGCTACACTGGTTCAGCTTCAGGAAGCCTATGATCAAGGCTTCCGGTGCGTTGCCGTTGTTCTTATGCATGCGTATCGCCACCCAGCGCATGAGAAACGCATACGGGAAATAGCCCAGCACATTGGTTTCTCACAGATCTCACTCAGTCATGAAGTCAGCCCTTTGGTGAAAATTGTCCCGCGTGGTCAGACAACGGTCGCGGATGCTTATCTTTCGCCTATTCTGCGTCGCTATGTCAATCAGGTTGCCGACGCTTTGTCAGCTTCTCAGACCGTGGATCTGGAGTTTATGCAGTCTAACGGGGGGCTTACTAAAGCGGAATTATTTCAGGGGCGCGATGCCATTCTGTCCGGGCCTGCGGGCGGTGTTGTCGGCATGGTGCGAACCGCTGAGGCGGATGGTTTTGATCGCATCGTCGGGTTTGATATGGGCGGGACGTCCACCGATGTCAGCCACTACGCTGGGACACTTGAGCGGGAAACCGAAACCGTTGTGAACGGTGTACGTTTACGCGTCCCTATGATGAATATTCATACGGTCGCGGCCGGTGGGGGATCCGTCGTTCGCTTTGCCGATGGTCGACTGCAGGTCGGCCCCGAGTCTGCCGGTGCCTACCCGGGCCCAGCTTGTTACCGCAACGGCGGCCCATTAACTGTTACTGACTGCAATCTGTTGCTTGGCCGGGTTAACTCAGAGTTCTTTCCGTCCGTGTTTGGCCCTCAGCAGAACCAGCCGCTGGATCTGAATACAGTACAGGAAAAGTTCTCTGAACTGGCGCAGCAGGTTGAGAGAGCAACAGGGCAACCCTGGACACCAGAACAGCTCGCCGAAGGGTTCCTCAGTATCGCTGTAGAGAATATGGCGGGGGCGGTAAAGAAAATCTCAGTGCAGCGTGGTTATGACGTACAGAATTACGTCCTTAGTGCGTTTGGCGGAGCAGGTGGTCAGCATGCGTGTTCTGTGGCCGCGGCACTCGGAGTCAGTAAGGTCTACCTGCACCCGATGGCCGGGGTTCTATCGGCCTACGGTATTGGCATCGCCGATCAGCGCTGGCTGGGTGAAGAGGCGGTTGAGAAAGAATTGTCTATCGCTGAAGCCGAGCTTAATGTTCGCGTAAAAAAACTTTTGGCTACGAGCCCGTTGGACGGGGACTACACGGTTCGTGTTTACCTGAGATACGAAGGCTCGGATACGCCACTGCTGGTCGATTGGCAAAATGCGGTGGAGGCTAAAAAGGCGTTTGAAATACAGCACAAACAATTGTTTGGTTTTATATACCCAGAAAAATCGCTGCTGCTTGATGCGCTGCAAGTAGAGGTCACTGTAAGCGGCGAGACACTGCCTGAAGCTAGCTTACCTGACGTATCTGTTGATGACGTAAAAATGCGCTCAGTGATTCAGTTATACGTTCAGGGAAGTTGGCATCAGGTCGATGTTTATGATCGATCCGACTTACCTGAAGGCTATAAAGGCTGCGGCCCATTATTATTGACTGATCAGAACTCAACACACTTTATTGAGCCAGGCTGGCAGCTCGAGGTGCTGGCAAGCGGTGCGCTTGTTCTTGAAAAACGAATCAACGAAAAAGCAGTTCAGGAAGAGGCGATTAACGCGCCTGAAATTAAGAAAACTGCAGCAAACTACGACCCAGTGACGCTTGAGATATTTAATCACCTGTTTATGTCAGTCGCTGAACAAATGGGTTTTGTCCTCGAAAAAACAGCCAGCAGCGTGAACATTAAAGAGCGTCTCGATTTTTCGTGCGCTGTCTTTGATCGTCAGGGCGAGCTGGTGGCCAATGCACCACATATTCCCGTTCATTTGGGTTCCATGAGTGAAAGTATTCATGTCGTGATGCGTGAGCATAAAGATATGCAGCCGGGTGATGCCTTCGTATTAAATACCCCATACAACGGTGGTACTCACTTGCCGGACGTGACTGTGGTGAAACCCGTATTTATTGACCAGGGTGAATGCGCTGACTTTTTCGTCGCGGCACGCGGTCACCATGCTGATATTGGAGGCATTACACCGGGCTCTATGCCCGCTTACAGTCAGCATATCGAAGAGGAAGGTGTACTGTTAGATAACCTGGTGCTTATGCGAAGCGGAGTATTCCAGGAGTCTGCACTTCGTGAAGTACTTTTATCTGCAAAATATCCAGCCCGTAACCCGGATCAGAATATTGCCGATCTGATGGCTCAGCTGGCGGCCTGTGAAAAAGGCGCAGAAGAACTGAAGCGACTTTGTCAGCAGTATGGAGCAGCGATGGTTCATTCCTACATGATCTATGTGCAGGACAACGCTGAACAGACATTGCGGGATTGCCTGGCTGATTTGCCATCGGGAAGTTTCAGCTATGACATGGACGATGGGACGCGCTTTAAAGTCTCGGTCGATGTTGATAATAAAAATCGCACCGCATTGATTGATTTTAAAGGTACCGGATATCGCAAAGGCCAGCCAATGCACCCTGGCAACTTTAATGCACCGACGTCGGTGGTTAAGGCGGCTGTTCTCTACAGTTTCCGCGTACTCGTTAATAAGCAGATGCCTCTGAATGCAGGGTTTTTCCGACCATTGGAAATCAGAGTACCTGACGCGTCGATTATTGCGCCGGAATATCCGGCTGCTGTGGTATCAGGCAATGTCGAGACAGCTCAATACCTGGTGGATTGTTTAATGGGGGCGCTTGGTTTGATGGCTGGCGGGCAGGGAACCAATAATAATCTTACGTTCGGTAATGAGCGCTATCAATATTACGAAACACTGTGCGGTGGAGCGGGAGCAACAGAAGACGGGGCGGGGGCAAATGCAGTGCATACGCACATGACCAACTCCCGCCTTACAGACCCTGAAATTCTGGAGCAGCGCTACCCCGTTGTACTCGACGTCTTTCATGTTCGCCAGCTAAGTGGCGGCCGCGGAGATCATGCTGGTGGAAATGGCGTTGAGCGTCATATTCGCTTCCTTGAACCCATGACCGCCAACATCATCAGTGGCCATCGTTCGGTGCCTACGTTTGCATTGAATGGTGCTGGTGAAGGCAAAACCGGTCTCAACTTCGTACTACGTCATACTGGCCAGATAGACTGGCTGGAAGGTTGCGCCGCGATGGACGTAGCGGCGGGCGATACCTTTTGTATCCATACACCGGGTGGTGGTGGTTGGAATAGCCAAAGCAGTTCTTAACGTG
The DNA here is from genome assembly GCF_984348125.1 of Thalassolituus sp. Taxonomy (NCBI): domain Bacteria; kingdom Pseudomonadati; phylum Pseudomonadota; class Gammaproteobacteria; order Oceanospirillales; family Oceanospirillaceae; genus Thalassolituus; species Thalassolituus sp. The sequence goes on along the minus strand of NZ_CFHJLR010000003.1, from coordinate 249,498 downwards.
ACCCGCGGCAGGTTTCCGGCACTTGGGCGGCGACGAAGTAGTAGCCTTGCCAAATCTGTTTTTCGCCTTTGAACGCAAAAAACTGCACAGCCTGATTGCTGTAACAGGCGCGGAATTTAATGCCACGTGTGGAATACCCTTTGATGCTGGCGACTGCCAGCTCAGGGAGCTCTTCTGCGTTCACGTAGTAAAAAGTAGCATCGGTAAGTTGGTTTACGAAGCGGCGGTCTTTTTGCAGAGGCTTACACTGCTCGGACGAGGTGGCTCTTGAAATAACGGTTATCGAGCGGCTATGTTCCTGATCAGAGACCTGGTGCAGAGTGAACTCATCGCCTATTTTCAGATTTTCGTTGTGGATGGCGAGGCAGCTGCCAGTTACCCAGCCAAGCTTTTCGGCCACCTCGTTTTTGCGTTCAGGAGAAACGGTGACACAACCCGAGAGAAGTGCGCTGATTAGAGCAGTGATAAATAGAGCGGTGGTCACAACCTGGCGCGGCATAGCAAATCCGTAACGACTTGAAACAGGCTCTCCACTATACAGTAATTAACCTGGCAGTAGAGAGCACGACGTTGTAAAACGGTACGGTGTTCGGGCGAGGTTAAATCGCCCGGATAACCTTAAGAAAGGTCTCTGGTTCGGGGCGTACACGGTAGTTATCTGTTTCATGGGTCCAGACAACAGTCCCTTGTTTGTCGGTGAGCGTGAATGCTGGCAGAGGCTTGCCCACCGTGAGAGACTCGCTCTTCAGGCGGCCGTAGCGGGAGTACCAGTAGACGTATAAAAGAAAACCTACGTAGCTGATCAGGGCTAGGCTCAGTGGAAGCCAGCTGTCGCCTGATGAGCCCCAGGCAGTCAGAGCGACGCCAGCGGCAATCGGCACATGGGCCTCGGGCAGATCTGCACTGGTGCGAGCCATCACAGGTTTGACCATTAAAAATCCGATAACCAGTGCCATGGGTGCGGCCGATAAGAGCACGCCAGCCCACGTCAGAACATCATGACCTTGCAACAGTTTCCAGGCTGCATAGGCTGCGATCACAGAAGCAACGGCCAGATAAATAGAAACGTAAGCGGCTTTTAAGCGGTTGAGCAGTACTTTCATCGGTCAGGCTCGTAGACGACCAACGCGGTTAAACAGGCCACGGTAGGTCATCAGCCAGAGCACGTCGACCAATGACCAGAAGCCCTGATCCTGACGACGTGGTGCTTTTCCTTTGCCCATGCGATGCAACTGGCGTTCGTACCAGGAGACTTCCATCAGAGCCATTTTGTCGATCATTTTGACACCGGTTTTGATAGGACGCACCACGCTGGTGAAATCTTCACCGCTCAGAATGCGTTTTACCAGATCGGGCTCAACGCACAGTGGGCGTCCGAGGCCAACGAGATCGCATGCGCCAGATTCTACGGCAGCAGCCATGCCCTCTGATGTGCGGAATCCGCCGGTGACCATCAAAGGGACATCGACCTTACTGCGTAGCATTTCAGCAAACTCAAGGAAGTAGGCTTCGCGCAGCTTGGTAGATTCTTTTACTGGCTCGTCTTTACCCAGTTTTTTATTGTGATGCTCGCTGCCCTGAGCCATCGCGGGTGTTTCGTACGTGCCGCCTGAAATTTCAATCAGATCAATGCCGAGCCCAGCGAGCGTGGTCGCTACGGTCGCTGCATCATTCTCATCAAAGCCACCGCGTTGAAAGTCTGCGGAGTTCATTTTAATGCCGATACTGAAATCTTTACCGGTCGCTTCGCGCATCGCTTTATAGACCTCGACAACGAAGCGCATACGGTTTTCTATCGAGCCACCCCACTGGTCTTCACGCTGATTGTGGTGGGGTGAGAGAAATTGGCTGACCAGATAACCATGTGCGCCGTGAATCTGAACGCCGTCAAATCCGGCTTGTTTGGCTAGTGCAGCGGCATTGGCGAAGCGCTTGATGCAATCCTGAATATCGTCTTCGGTCATCGCTCGTGGCGTACCGAAGAAGGCCTGCATCTCTTTGCGGAACGGAATCGCACTCGGTGCCATAGGGTCGCTGTTCAGCATCTTGGGGGTCTGCTTCCCCGGATGGTTGAGCTGCATCCAAACAAGGCCTCCCTGAGATTTGGCAGCCGCAGCCCAGGCTTTGAGCATGTCCATATCACGATCGTCTTCCAGAACGACATTGTTAGGTTCACCCAGATGACGACGGTCGATCATCACGTTGCCTGTGAAGCTCAGGCCGGTGCCTCCCTCTGCCCAACGCTGGTAGAGTTTGGGCAGGGCTTTGGTCACCCGCAGGTCGACGCTTCCCAGAGTTTCACTTAATGCTGACTTTGCGAAACGATTCGGCACAACACTCCCGTTTGGAAGGGTGAGTGGCTGTCCGAGGGTCTGGCTGGCGTTCATGGTTGGCTCCTGTGAATGACCAAGTTGAGAAACAGCTTGCACTATACGGTGAAGAGAACTGTAAATTGGTGTTATTTTGAGCCAAACTCGGGTAGTGTCAGTAACAGAAAGTAACCAGCGGTGCGGGTTGTGCCAGATTATCATTGGTATTGTGTCTTTCTGGAATATAAGAACTAACCTGTACAGACAATCTCTTTTCGGGGTCTTTGCGAAGCCGATGAGTAAAACGTATCTGCAAGTTGTCACTGGCCTGTTTCTGGGGCTACTCAGTATCACTGCGTCTGCGTTATCGGATGCGGAGTTCAGAACGTCTCTGGAAGCTGCTCGTCAGGGGCAGTGGAATAAGGTTTCTGAGAACGCATCGGATCATGTGCTCGCCCCTTATATTGAATACCATCGTATCAAGCGTAACCTGCCTGATGTATCTGCTGCGGATGTCAGAGCCTACGCTACTGAAAATGCGGATTCGCCTCTTTCACGCTGGATTGTACGCCATGCAACACTGACCTACGGTGCTGCCCGTAAATGGGACGAAGTTCTTTCTCTGAATGAATACGCACCGGCTGATGCCCCGGGGCGCTGCATTTATTACCGGGCGAAACTGATTAAAGATCAGGCGGCAGCTTTCGATGGCGGTCGTCAGTTGTGGCTTAGCGGAAGCTCGCGCCCTGAGCAATGCGATGACCTGTTCAAAGCCATGCTGAGCCGTGGCGAAATTAATGAGCAGGCGATCTGGCAGCGCGCTGTTCTGGCACTGCAGGCTGGTAACCGAAGCTTATCTGATTACCTGCTGCGTAAGTTGCCAGCAGAATGGAAGGTTGCCTCAAGTACTTTTCGCCAGTTGCGTTCGTCACCAGAGAGGCTCCTGACGCTGGATAAAACCTTTCCTGACGGCGTAGAGCGTAGTGACATGGGATACGCAGTGCTTGCTTATCTGGTGCGTCGCAAACCCGCGGACGTTGCCGAGCTTTATCCGCAACTGTCCGAAGCGGGAGTGCTGAGTGAAGCGCAGCTCGCGCGCCTCGGGAATATGTTAGCTGCCCGCAGTTACAAGTTCGATGCGGAGGAGCGTCCTGATATCGTCGACCAGCTCCTGTCCGACCTGGGCGATGGCAACCTTATTGGCCCCGTACTTCGTGAAGCGATCGCCCAGTCTGACTGGGACGCCGTGCTGGCCTGGACTGATAAAGTGCAGGGCAGTGAAAGAGAATCTGGATACCACATGTACTGGCGTGGTCGCGCACTGGAAGCGCTTGGGCAATCTGAAGCTGCTCATCACGCCTACACGAAAGCCGCCTCGGCCCGCGAATTTTATGGCTTTCTTGCAGCAGAAAAACTCGCTCTGCCTTATGAGCTGAAACAGACAAAGACCAGTCTGCAGGAAGGGCAGCTCGAAGCCGTTGCTGATTCACCAGCTATTGCCCGTATTCGTGCTCTCTGGGCTATCGGTGAAGAAGGGCTGGCGGCCGATGAATGGAATTTCACTCTGCTGCGTCATCCTTCTGATACGCCTGTGTATGCCGAGCTGGCGAAGCAGAATGGCTGGCCAGCATTGGCAGTGCAGGCGACGATTTCAGGACGCCACTGGAACTTGCTGGAGCATCGCTTCCCGCTGGCGTATCAGGATGAGTTCAGCCGTTGGGCAGAAGAGTATGACCTCGACCCTTCCTTGTTGATGTCAATCGCCCGGCGAGAGAGCGCCTTCAACCCTCATGCCCGCTCTCCTGTTGGTGCGCGCGGTCTGATGCAGATCATGCCGGCGACCGCGAAGCAGGTAGCCAGAGAGAAGAATCTGGTTTTACATGACGTCAATGAAGACCTGATGGACTATCGCACCAACATCCCGCTGGGCAGTTACTATGTTCGCTCTCTACTGGAGCGTTATCAGGGGAACCTGATTGCAGCTCTGGCCGGCTACAATGCTGGCCCACACAAGGTCGATCGCTGGCTGAAAGACGCGCCGGTGGCTTACGACCAGTTCATTGAAAGCATCCCGTATCGTGAGACCCGTGACTACGTCAAAGCCGTACTTGCATACCGCGTTATTTTCAGCAGTTTGAAAGGCAAAGAAGTAACGGCGGTCCTTGATCCTGACGAGCGTGTGTTTACCCAGCAGTTGTCGCAGGCTGATTCAGCGACCCCTGTGCGTAACTGAGCTCTGGCCCGTTCATATAATGAACCTGCCTCAGGTTTCATACCTGAGCATCATGGTCGGGATTATGGTAGACTGCCGCCAGTTTCAGTTAATACGAACAGTGAGAGACAGACGCTATGGATATCATGCAGGTCATTAAAGATCAGATCGAAAACAACGACATCCTTCTGTACATGAAAGGTTCACCGAACCAGCCACTGTGTGGCTTCTCTGCCCGCACCGTACAAGCGGTTATGGATTGCGGTCAGAAGTTTGCGTACGTTGATGTGCTGTCTAACCAGGACATTCGTGCGAACCTGCCTAAATACGGCAACTGGCCGACTTTCCCGCAGCTGTGGGTAAAAGGTGAGCTGATCGGTGGTTGTGACATCGTCACTGAAATGTACGAAAAAGGTGAGCTGAAGACTCTGCTTGAAGAAGCGGCACCAGCTGAGTAAACACCGCTTACAGAGCCGGATATCTGATCCGGTATACGTAACGCAAATAAGCCCGCTTGATGCGGGCTTTTTTGTTTCTGGAATCCAAATCTAAACTAAATACCCGGGCGGACTGCCCGGGCGCTCATTGGATCAGAAACTATAGCGTCCAGTGAGCTGAGCATAGCGTCCCTGTGCTTCATAACCAGGTACAGTTTCGTACTCTCGATCGGTCAGGTTCTCGATGCGAGCAGTCAAACTGAAGTCCTGGAAAGCCTCCCAGGTTGCACTGAGGTTGAGCAGAACGAACGGAGCGATATAGCCGCCGGATCTCGATGGTGCCTGGCCTCGGTACTGGCTCTCAAGTGCACTCGATAGCTTGCCCGAAGTCCAACGTACATTGAGCTTGGTTGCACGAATTGGACGACGCTCAATCAGATTTCCAGTGTCTTGATTCCGAGCTTCGGTCCACTCTTGAATCAGCTCACTGTTCCACGCGTCATCCCAGTTCTGAGCCCAGGTTACGCTCGCAAAATTAACGTAGCTTTCACCTAGGTTAACTGGATAAAACGCACTGTTTGATACGATCTGATTGTTAAACAGGCTGCGCTGACCACTCACTGTGACAGAACCGCCAGCTGCAAAATTATCGTATGCGGCTGTGTAATCGACCGACCAGATGCGTGATGTTTCCGCCTTCAGATCTTCGTTTGAGTAATCGCCGAAGTCGCTTGCTGGATAGTAGAGGTCGTTAAACGTAGGAGCGCGGAAGGCTGTAGCCTGTCCGAAAGCCAGTTCCTGGTTGTCGGTCAGATAGAAGGCAACAGAGGTGTTAAACGAGCGGAAGCGGCCGTAGTTGCTGTTGTCGTCGATGCGAGCGCCAATTTCAGCGGCCAAGCTATCGCTGCTGTAACGAACTCCAAGTAATCCGCCATGGTTGCGCTCGTTGTCTGTGTCGTACTCAACAGGACGCGTGAGTAGTTTAACCAAGCGAGTATCAGCAGCAGCCAGCAGGCTGACATGTTCAGTCAGACCAATAAGGGCCGTGATTTCTGCAACATCTTTGCGGCTACCAAACAACTGAGCATCGCCGCTGCGAGTAACACCGTTACCGTAGTTCCAGCTACGATCGTAGCCTCGACCGGCTCTGGCATTCAGCAGCAGGCCGTCAGTATTCAATGTGTAGCCGAGGTTCATAGCGCGATTATCGAAGTCGGCTTCGTCAGTACCGCCAAAGCTGTTGTCGTAGTCGTAAGATCCGCGGTTCACCTGAGCATCAAAATTTACGCTCTGCTGTTCCGAGATTGCATAACCGACACCGGCATTCAGACCGTTACGCTCGTAGCCATCGCGATCATTCTCTGTGTCGTTATTAATGTCGTAACCAGCTGAACGATCATGGTTTAAATTCAGGTAGGTGTCGACATCGCCAAACTGGTGACGTGTACGCAGTGAGACAGCTTTCGTCTGGTTGGTGCCAACTGTTGCAGCCACTTCGTTCAGTGAGGTATCGAGACGTGTGATGATATTGATGACACCGGCTTGCGCATCCGCACCATATATAGCACTGCGGCTGCCTTTAATAATTTCGATACGTTCGATCTGCTCCAGCGCAATTAACTGGACTTCTGTGGTACCGGAAGTGGCACTTCCGACACGCTGCCCATTCACCAGAAATAGTACCTGCTTGCCATCGAGACCATTGATATAGAGGTTCGAAGAGTGAGGTACTCCTCCTGTTTTTGAAAACTGGAAGCCAGCTTTGCTCGCCAGTAAAGAGTACAGGTTGTTGGCACCTGACGTCTCTATATCGTCACGATCCACTACAACGATTTGTGCACTATTGATGGAAGGTGCTGCAATGCGGTTAGCGATAGTGACGACATCGTCCAGGGTGTTTTCTGCGTATGACACTGTGGCGGTCATTAGTACGGCCGCAGTAAGGAGTGATTTTTTCATCATGATTCCGAATGGTTTTAATGGGCAACCAGTCGGCGGGAAAGAATAGGCGAAGGAGAGCCCTGGAGCTCACTTAGCACCTGTATCGCCCACCGCAATACTGTTGGTTCGGATTCAGGCCGGTATCCGGGCTGACGACTGAAACCCTGAAGTTCAAAGGATTTCCGGCATTGATGCCTTCCCATGCTATGCACAGTGGCGTTGTATCAATACCTGGTCGATCACCGTTGCGGGGGCAGCGCTGGGTTTGTTGTGAAACTCACCAGTCTTCCCGTTTAACTTCTGTCTGGTGGACAGAGGCACCTGAATTGCGGTGGAGAGTACTCGTGGTGGCCGATTTGGTCAAGTTGTGCGCAGGGCAGTCATCGGTTTTCTTCGGCGGGAAGGCACAACACAAAGCAGGCTCCGCCAAGCGAACTGCGCTGATAACGGAGGCGCCCCTGATGGTGTGATGTAACGATAAAATACGATACCGACAGCCCCAGACCTGTGCCGTCTCCGACTTCTTTGGTTGTATAGAAGGGTTCGAAAATATGCGGTGCGACATCCGCAGGGATGCCCGGCCCATTATCTTCAATTTCCAGGCAGGTCATGTTGTTCTGACGGCTGGCTTTGATTTTCACCTTAGGGTGCCAGCCATCGCCGCCATCGTATTCTTCCAGCGCCTGTTGAGCATTGCGCAGCAGGTTCAGCAGTACCTGCTCAATCTCACTCGGCACGCAGTGTATCTGGGCATCGCCTGCGGCCTTGTCGATATCTAGGTCTATATGTTTCAGCGACAGGTCGTTGTGGGCGATATTCAGTGTGGTATTAATGAGTTCAGTGATGCCGATGTCGCGTTTCTGGAGGTGATCGTTACGGGAAAATTGCAGCATATTGGCAACAATACGTGCCGCGCGTTCACCAGCGTTCTGAATATGGTCAAAGAACTGATCAATGCCTCTTCCTGTTAGGTACTGATTCAGAAGCTCCATACTTAACCCGAGTTCGTCAGCAAGGCGCTGGTTCGCAGCCAGGCTCGGATCTAAGCGACGTCGTGTATTCTGCAGGTTTTGCAGAATGGCCCCAAGCGGATTATTAATTTCGTGGGCCATGCCGGCAGCCAACCCACCGACCGTCATCATTTTTTCGGTCTGTACCATGACTTCTTCCATACGCTGACGTTGAGACACATCGTCGATACGTATTACCAACCGTGCCTGCTGCCCGCTATGCAGAGGATAAGCGAGTACGTCCGTGACCAGAACTTTTTCTGCAAAGCGTATTTTGACGCGTTCAGATTTCACCAGATGGGGTGTTTCGCCGGGGTGCGTTGGCATCAGATTCAGCTTGCCCAACTCAGGTATCAGCTGCGCCAGAGGCAGGCCATTGAGTTGTGAATACTCCATGTTCAACCAGTCACCGGCCTGCTCGTTGCACTGCACGATCCGATTACGGGAATCAAGCGCGAACAGGGCGGTGGGCATGGAGTTCAGGATACCGTCGAGCAGTGTCTGAGTGTTTTTCAGCTGCACTTCAATACTACGGCGGACGGAGACCTCTTTCGCCAGGTTTTCGTTCATCTGGCGGGTTTCCGTCGATAATCGTGTTGCGCGTAAACGGGCATGTTCTGCTTGCTGATGAGCTGTTTTCAGGTGCTGAGTGCGTTGATTGCGGCGCCAGAAAAGATCGTTCAACGCCTCGATCAGGGGGTGAAGGTCAGGATCTCTGAGTTTCAGGGTAATGCGGCCATCGTCGTCGCGAGTGTTGGCTTCCCGAATGTCTTCAAGCAAATGCATGTAGGGGGTCTGCTGCCACTGCCGGGTCATCAGATACAACATAAATACGAGCATCGCTGATAAGGTAACGATAACCAGGCTGGTGCTCAGGGTGTCCATGTAAAAGAAGCCTGGCAAGGAAACATCGTTCCTGATGAATAAATCGAACTCGTCTCCGAGAATGGCAAAGCGATATTCAAAGTAATCCTCTGGGAGAGGCTGAGCATGAAGATTGGACGCCAGAAGCGTGGGGCCTTCGCCTGAGTGGCTGTGCGCCAGACGTTCTCCACGCTCGTTGTAAAGCCCAGCCTCCTGAATCTGGTAGTGCTGTGCCATGTGATACAGGGTGGTCTGTATGGCCTGCAGCTTACCGGGAGAGGCTGCCATCTGGGCTTCAATGATATGCCCCATGGTGCGTGACAGATCAGGCGCCAGATGTTCGCGGCCAATGCGTTCAGCGGCAATAACGTAGGCGAGGGTTGCGACAAGGATGATGCCTGAACAAACCAGTACCATGGCGAGCATCGATTTCTGTCGCGCCAACATCATATGAACCGGTTTCCTTTGCTGTGCATTACCATGCTGCCTCCAGGGCAGAAATTGATTGGTACAGACTTTCCGTCAGCGGTGCATTCAGCCCATTTTGTTTTGCATGCTGCAGTAAGTACCCACAGATATAAGGTAACTCAGTTCGGCGTTGATGCAATACATCCTGAAAGGTTGACGATTGATTCTGAGCCGTTGCTTCAGCCACTTTTGCTGCCTGTTGCTGAATATCGAAACCGGTCTTCCAGTTCAGTTCTTTAAATAGCGTCGCTACTTCAATACTGAGGGCTTTGAAGTCGCTGTGTTTTCCGGTACTGGTCAGCAGTTCACCATTACGACAGCGATAGTGTGCAGTCAGTGGATTGATGATGGCATTGATGGCCAGCTTCTCGTGCAGAACCTGTTTTATATCGGTGGCCAACTTCATGGAAGGTGGGAGTTGAGCCTTGGCGGTTTCCCCTGACAGCTGCCAGCGACCTGCCACTGTCTGCCCCTTGCCAGCGTAGATTACGGTTCCGCTATCCGCCTTGTAGGCGCCTTCTGTGGATGAAGCTACCCAGAGTTCAGCGCTGATTCTATTCTGTTTTAACCATGCAGAAGCTTCTTCCTGCTGACCCATTCCGTTCTGAAGCAGAAGAATCCGGGAAGTGTTTTTAAGGTGATCTTTAAGATCACTGAAAATCTCTAATGTTGCAGCTGCCTTGGTTGTAATAATCAGCCAGTCGGCCTCTTCGCCACGCCAGAGGGGAGCGGAAAACGTGTCGACTTGGGGAGGGGTATCTGAGGCGCTGGCGGATGTTTGTAAAGAGAACTCTGTCTGTTGCCGGCGGTTGTGCGTAAAGAGCGCCTCAAAGCGACAGTGCCATGCTATCAGTGTGCCCAGAGCACCAAGACCCGCGACTACAATACGCAGGCGCTCGGTAGAACTCTGGGGGGTATGAATATCGATATTCGTCATAGTCCGATTATATGACTACTGATTCACAACGTCCTTACTTTCTGGCTTGTCGGCGTCTTCCGCAGTGTCAGCGGGGGCAATGGCATCGTTTTCTTCGCTGTCGGCGGAAGCATCATCAGTCAGAGTATCAGTGGGAAGTTGATTTTGTGGAGACTCACTGAGTGAATCCGCAGGCGACCAGAGCGCACTCAGTTTATCGAGAAGCGACTGGGGGTGATCTGCGGGAATCCCTCGCAACCATAACGGAATGGTGTCTTCATCTTCGTCCAGCAGGTCGGCAATGGTTTCATTGGAGAGCTGGCGTTTTTCAAGTAACCAGGCGACCAACGGCATCAGGCGCTGGTACTGTCGTCTGAACGATGAGTCCTGCAATGATTCCAGAGTAATCCCAAAGCGGCCGGCGATGAGTTGCAGAGCGTCGTCCCTCAGTCGCTTCAGTTCATTTGCGCTGCGTCCGGGTTGATTCATTTCAGCGCGTGCCTGCTGTTTCTCAGCCAATGCGGGGCGACCAAACAGAAGAAATTCCGGGTGGTTGCTTTCATTGAGATTGAGCTGCGTCACGTGCGTTGTATTCATAAGTGATTCGTAACGCAGCGAGCGGTTGTGCCGGGTCTGACAGAGCTGATTGAGCATGCGTCCACAGTCGATCCAGCCTGGCGGATTCAATGAGCGATAGTGATGATCGCTGCTCCACGAATACATGCTGGCATCAGGTACCAGATTTCTGCTGACAGGTAGCTGGTGGAGGGTAATGATGAGATCAGCGAGACACGCCTGCTCGTCAACGAGAACCGGACTGACCTCTTCTGAAATGACGGCCTTATGGGCCTCCCAGAGGCGTTCATGTTGGTCGGTGAATTCATCTCGGATGTCATCGATTATGCCGGGCCAGTCACGCTGACAGTCTAGTACGCAATGAATCTCGTGATCAAAGAATACGTAGGCGAGAAGTGTAGAGCCCTCGACATTACTCAGCAGCTTGGCGGCATAGTTATACTCGAAGACAGAACGGAATATCGGCTGTTGTCGGGCTCCGGTCAGCCGGAAGTAGTAAATTCCCGGTCCATGCAAAGTTTTCTGACGATTATCCATGCGTTGCTCTCAATATGCCTGTTCAGCGACCTGGGCTACTCAATGCCTTGAATAGTGGTGCAGATATGCTTTAAGCCTAGTGCGTTTAGCAACTTTCGCCAGTCTCCGGGCGGGGCGTTTCTTTGCAATATCTCAGACAGCGCGGTATATATGGCGACATTTACAGGAGACCCGATATGCCATCCTTTGACGTAGTATCAGAAGTAGATAAGCACGAAGCACAGAATGCCGTTGATCAGGCGAACCGCGAACTGAGTACCCGTTTCGATTTTCGTGGTGTCAGTGCCAGCTTTGAGCTGAAAGATTTTGTCGTCACTATGATCGCTGATAACAACACTCAGCTTGATCAGATGAAATCCATGCTCATCAGTGCCATGATCAAGCGCTCTATTAAGGCGAACTGCCTTGAATTTGCTGACCCTCAGGGAACTGGGAAGCAGGTGAAAATTCTGGCGACTATGCGCCAGGGTATTGATAAAGATCTGGGCCGTAAAATAGCCAAGATGATTAAAGACAGCAAAATCAAAGTTCAGGCCAGCATTCAGGGCGATACAGTTCGTGTGCAAGGCAAGAAACGCGATGATCTGCAACAGGTTATGGCGATGCTTCGCGGTGAGGAATCCATTGATATGCCACTGGCATTCAAGAACTTTAAAGACTGATATTTATGAGCGGGATGCCGCTGGCGCAGTTGTTGCGCGAACCCCGGCTGCGGATGATCTTTCTGTTGGGCATCTGCAGTGGTTTTCCCTGGGTTCTGATTGGCTCGGCAATGACTGGCTGGCTGACTGATGCAGGTTTGTCCCGTACCAGCATCGGGCTGTTTGGTTCCATCTTCTTCGTGTACGCCATTAACTTTCTCTGGGCGCCGCTCGTCGACGGTTTTCGGCTGCCTGTTTTCAGGCGTTTAGGTGACCGCAAATCCTGGATTGTGTTTCTGTTGCTGGTAATGACACTGGCATGTTGGGGTATCAGTCAGATTTCTCCGCAGGCCAGCATGGTCTGGTTAAGCATACTGGCAATGACTATTGCTCTGGCATCAGCGACCTGTGACATAGCCATTGATGGATTCAGGGTAGACAGTTTCGATCCTGAAGCTGAAGAGGCCCTTATTCCCTATGCCGCGGCGTTTGCTACCAGCGGCTGGTGGACGGGGTACAGCTTGCTTGGTGCTGCGGCGTTTTATATGAAAGGTCTGTCGTCGATGGACTGGGCCGATGTGTTTTTCTATCTGGCCATGTTTTGTCTCTTTATTACCGCGTTAGTGACGGTATTAGTGGAACGAGACAATCGCCGTCGCGAAAAACTCGAGAGTCGTGTTTCTGGCCTGAGCCTAAGCGCACAACTTCAATTCACCCTGATTGAACCTTTCCGGGCGTTGCTCAGCCGTTATGGCAGTACGATAGTACTTTTACTGCTCTCTTTCTTGTTTACGTTCAAAATGGGCGAGGCATTCCTTGGACGTATGTCGATTACCTTTTACAAGGAAATTGGCTTTACCGATGCTCAGATTGCCACCTATTCGAAGATGGTGACCTGGTGGGTGACCATCGTTTTCAGCCTGATAGGTGCGTATTTTAATCAGAAACTGGGTATTTTCAGGGGGCTACTGATCGGTGGGTTGGCGATGGCCGGAACCAATCTCCTGTTTGCGTGGATTGCCGTTACCGGGCCGCTGGAGAGCCTCTATCTGTTTGCGGTGATTGCAGATGGATTCACCAGCGCATTTGCGACCGTGGTACTGGTCAGCTTCGTAACTCTGCTGACAGACAGAGTGTTTTCTGCGACTCAATACGCCTTGCTGGCGTCGATCGCGAATTTTGGCAGGACGACAGTGTCAGGTGCCAGCGGTTATGTGGTCGATTACCTCAACGGTGACTGGGCGACCTTCTTTGTATTAACCACCCTGATGGTCTTACCGAGCCTGGTGATTCTCTGGTGGTTGATTCGTCTGTTGCAGGCTCGCAACTTCTTGTCCCGTGACTGAGAGCGTGGTTCTTAGTGGAAGTCGTGCGACTGTACCTTCAGGCGCTCCAGTGAACCACTCAGGTCGAGCAGTCGATAAGCAATCATGTGGGTGATGCCGCTTTCGGGGTCTTGCTCAACTTTGCCGTATACCTGTAGTAACCGTGCATGAATCAAAGTATCCAGCTGACGTTTTGCCGTAGCCAGCCAGACCACAATATTCGAGCAACCGGTTTCATCTTCGAGCGTAATAAAGGTCACGCCTGCTGAGGTTCCGGGGCGTTGGCGACACGTGACAATACCGCTGATATAGCTTTCGTCTCCGTGTTTCAGTTGTTTTAAACCTTCTGCTGTCACACTGTTCCCTAAGAGACCCTGTTCACGCAGGACTTCCATCGGATGGCGTCCAAGCGTCACGCCCAGACTCTGATAATCTTCCAGTAGATTATCGACTTCATCTGGCGCTGCCAGCTCCCAGGCTGTGGCTTGTGAAAGGTTCTCAAGAAGGTCGGGTTGATAAGATGCCGCAGCGGGTTCAGCGGCTTGCCAGCGTGCATGGTAACGATGCTCACTGAGGGCACCGAATGCACCTGAAGAAGCCAGCGCCTCACGCTCTTTGCGATTGAGCTGAGCAGCCTGGGTGCAGTCAGAAATGCTCTTGTATCCTGCTTCCGGACGCGCTGCTAACAGTCGCGTCGCTGCATCCTGATTCATACCTTTTACCAGACGAAGGCCAAGTCTGACTGAGCCATCAGGAAGTGCTTCGTGGTCCCAGTGGCTGTGATTAACATCGACCGGGTGAATCATAACCTTATGGTGTCGCGCATCATTGATCAGCTGTGCTGGGCTATAAAATCCCATAGGTTGGCTATTGAGTAGGGCCGCCAGAAATACGCCAGGGTGATGACATTTCAGCCAGGCAGTCAGATACACCAACAAGGCAAAACTGGCGGCGTGAGATTCTGGAAAACCGTATTCACCAAAGCCTTCGAGCTGGCGCTGAATTCTCTCTATGTAGGCTTCTGAAAATCCATTTTTAAGCATGTTTTCACGCAGACGATTCTGTAGTCTGTGCATGTGGCCTTTCTTTCGCCAGCTGGCCATGGAGCGTCTTAATTGATCGGCCTCAGAGGCAGTAAAGTCTGCGGCGACCATGGCAAAGGCAATGACTTGCTCCTGAAATAATGGAACCCCGTGGGTGCGTTCAAGGATAGGTCTGAGTTCAGGCAGAGGATAATCTGCGGCTTCCTGACCGTTACGCCGCTTTAAATAAGGGTGCACCATATCACCATGAATGGGGCCCGGCCGTACGATCGAAACCTGGACCACCAGGTCGTAATAACAAGCTGGTTTCAGGCGTGGCAGCATATTCATCTGAGCACGACTCTCGACCTGAAAGACCCCCACGGAATCTGCTTTCTGCAGCATTTTATACGTCGCCGGGTCTTCACGCGGAATGTCACTGATCTGCATTTCTAAATGATTCAGGCTACGACGTATCGCTGTCATCATGCCCAGGCCAAGAATATCCACTTTCATCAGACCAAGCGTTTCCAGATCGTCTTTATCCCACTGAATCACCGTGCGCTCTTTCATGCTGGCATTTTCGACCGGAACTAATTCATGCAGACAACCTTCGGCAATAACAAAGCCACCAACATGCTGTGACAGGTGGCGAGGAAAACCCAGAATCTCTTGAGTCAGTGAACGAAGGCGTTGCGTTAAAGGGCTTTGATCGGAGTCTGGATAGACATGATCCATCCATTCGTGACCGTGATAGCGGCCAGCGTAGCGGGCAACAATACGGTCCTGCTCTGCAGTATTGACTCCCAGTGCTTTTGCGACATCACGCAAAGCACTACGCGGACGGTAACGGATGACAGTAGCTGCGAGTGCAGCACGCTCGCGCCCGTATTTCTGATATATGTACTGAATAACTTCTTCACGTCGCTGGCTTTCAAAATCAATATCAATATCTGGCGGTTCGTGGCGCTCTTCTGAAATAAAGCGTTCAAAAAGTAGTTGTACCTCTTGCGGATTTACTTCGGTCAGAAATAAACAATAACAGACCACGGAATTGGCCGCGGAACCACGTCCCTGACACATGATATTTTTTGAGCGGGCGAACTGGACGATATCGTAGAGGGTGACAAAGTAATGCTCGTATTCTTTCTGTGCGATCAGGCGAAGCTCTTTATCGATGGTTTGTTGGATATGAGCAGGGGTACCTTCAGGGAAGCGGATTGTCTGGCCTTTTTCTACCAGAGTTTTGAGATATTCCCGGGCGCACAGACCATCAGGAACTGAATCTGTGGGGTAAAGATAGGAAATTTCATCAAGATTAAATGTGCATTTATTAGCGACGCTGACGCTTTCCTGTAGCCAATGTTCAGGATAAAGATGTGATAATTTTTTAAGAGACCGTAAGTGACGCTCGGCGTTTGCGTATAAGCGATGTTTTATCTGCTGAACCGG
The DNA here is from genome assembly GCF_984348125.1 of Thalassolituus sp. Classification (NCBI taxonomy): domain Bacteria; kingdom Pseudomonadati; phylum Pseudomonadota; class Gammaproteobacteria; order Oceanospirillales; family Oceanospirillaceae; genus Thalassolituus; species Thalassolituus sp. Next base: position 233,788 of record NZ_CFHJLR010000003.1, on the reverse strand, counting down.
TTGGTTCATACGTATAGCTGTCAGGCAGTCCTGTAAGCTGTGCCGTGACGGGTGGTGCATATGTACATTGCTCGCTGCGACAACAGGCAGGTCGAGGGTATCTGCCCAGCGGGCGATATCGATATAGTGATGGGCATCAAATTCATCCAGCGTCCGCTCTCCCAATAGCCACAGACGTTGATGAAAATGTCGGATTAATGCTGCGTACTCAGAGAGTATCTCTTGTTCAGCTGGCTGCCAGAGCAACAGACAATGTTGCAAATCAGTGAGCTGTGCGGGCGTAAACGTATAATGCCCTTTTTCTGCCTGACGCCGGCATTGAGTAATCAGTGTTGAGAGTTCAGCGTACGCTTTGCGCCCGGTAACGAGCACAATATAGAGGCCACTGGCGTGACGAAATTCGCTACCAATAATCAGCTTCAGTGACAGATTTTCTTCTTTAATGGCCCGGTGGGCGCACACAACGCCTGCGAAAGAGCATTCATCGGTCAGAGCCAATGCCTGATAGCCAAGATCAGCGGCTTGCTGGACTAATTCTTCGGGATGAGAAGCGCCCCGAAGAAAGGTAAAGTTACTCAGACAGTGAAGCTCAGCATATGGCGTAGTCACGGAGTGTCAGCCTATGAAAAATAGCCATGCAGAAACCAACGTTTCTGGTCATCCCTGAATACCCAGAGCAATTGTTCATCCTGCATAACCTGATAATAATCCCGGCGCGTCATCCAGCTATCCCACCAGCCGCTGGTTATGCGCAGAGGGCCTTGGATAATGTCTGCGGGAGGAGGGTAGGGAACTGGCTCAGGCAGCAACCAGATAGGCCAGTCTCCGGTTCGGCTCAGGCTGTCTGTTACGCTTTCATCTGCGGGCTGTGCTTGCCATGAAGCTTCTGGTCGCGGGTCTCCAGTGCTTTGCAGTACCGACACCTGGCTGGCTGATAGCCTGGCTTGTAAGCGGTTAATCAGACTGCCTGACAGAGGCGTCTGGTCGTCTGTTGCAAGGCATGATGCCTGCTCATGCTGTCTTGAAGTGAACTGGGTGACACTAAGCTGAAGCTCAGTGACCGGGGCCCGCAGAGACTGCTTATCCAATTGATAACGGCACAGTTGTAACAGTTCTTCATAGCGGTATTCATGGTTGGCAAAGCTGAATAGCCAGCGGGTTTCCGGAGGTTCTCTGTGTAACAGACGTAAGGCCAGCCAGCGGACTGAAAGCTGATGGTGGTGGAGAAATCCACAGAGGCTGTCGAGCAGACGAGCCAATGGAAAAAATAGCCCATTTCTGTGCTCGGCATCATGACTGAATATGACTTTCTCAGAGAATTTCAGCGGCGGAGTAAAAAGACTAGAGGGCGGTTTTTGCTGTCCGTGCAGTTGCTGCAGTTGTTGCATCAACTGCGGACAGATACGACGACCAGTTTCTGCGAGTGGCAGTTGTAATAACTCTCCCAGATGCTGAATACCCAGTCGCTGTAATGCCAGCAGCTGTGCATCGTTGAGATGCAACTTATCCAAAGGAAGTGTCTGTAGCGCATGCTGTTGTTGTGCGGTATTCAGAGAGAGTGTCTGTACATCAGCGAGTGCCTGCCAGCGCGCAGAAACAGGCGTCAGGCCTAAGCCATATTGCAGTGGCCACTGATGCTGCTGACAGCCGTCTTTGAGCGTGTTAACGAAGGCTTCAATGCCACCAAACAGCCTCAGCATGCTTCCTGCTTCGAGCCATAAGCCGTCCGCTGGGTCGGGAAATATCTGTGCAGAGTAGCGATATGCCCACAATGCCCTTTGTTGCAGTAACTGCTCTGCGTATTCCTGGTTCAGGGTATGACAGACAACTTCCGGACACAGAAACAACGCACTGGCGAGGGGCATGTCTGGGCGAATTCCACATTGCTTTGCAGCCGCTGATACCTGAACGACCCGCTGCTGATCCTGAGTAATCACAATAACCGGGCTGTGATAATCATGGACCAGACTGTGCAGGTACATATCCGGAAAGTAGAGATAGAGCCAGGCGTTCATGGGCTTAACCTGTTCGGGTTGCGCTGTTCAGTGACAGTGAAAAGGCATTACCCGGCCAGCGTCCCCGACGTTTAATAAAGCGCAGGTTTGCCTGTTCTGCTGAGATTCGTGTGACCTGAAGCCTCAATGGTGCGGCTGAAGCGCTGTTCTGGTGTCTGGCGTCGGGCCATAGCCAGCAGAAGTTCTTACTTGCTTCGCAGGCCAGTTGAATCCTGCGAATGCTGTTAGGGTCCGATTCAGGCAGCCATCCCATGACGGCGCTGCAGTGACCAGACCGAAGCCCTTCTTCGACGCACCAGAGTGCTTCTTTGCGATCTTTGGGGTGCACCATCAACAGTCGTCGGGTATCTATTCCTGCCATTGTCAGGGCTGGCGCGTAGGGAATAGCAGGAGGAGCTACCATCATGATCCACTGCTGTTGATGACTTAATGTCGCCAGCACGGGTAGCAGAATGTGCATATCACCGCAGCCGTACCTATGAGGGTAAATCTCGCAGACCTGGCCAGCTTGCCAGCCCCCTTGTGGGAGTTCACGGTTCAGCTGCTGATACCCAGAGGAGATGACGCTGGCACTGCTACAAGGTTGCTGAGCCGCCTGCCATACCAGTCCTTTGTTCAGAGCCTGGTCGAGAGGGTAACTCAGACCGGATGACGAATGTGATTGTGTCGCTGGCATACCTCTCTCCTTTATGTGTTTTTATATACAGTACTGTATATAAAAACAGTGTTCAAGGGGGTGGCTACGACAGAGCGTGAAAGACGCAGAAAAAAAGGGCCTCGCAGGCCCTTTCTCAGTTCAGTACTTGTCTTGGTCGGCGTACGCTTACCGGTCAGTCGGTGGCATAAATAATAACCAGATCTTCCGGTAGGTCTGTGTCCGCAGTGAGATAGCCAATGCTGCTTGGTGTATTAAGAAGATACTGAACCATCGCCTCCTCTGAATTGACTATCTGAGGCGGCGGGCGGCGACCAGTAAACTTCATTTGAGCCCAATAAGACTGAACCCGGGAGTCAGACAGGCCGACGATCTTGATGTTAAACAGACTGCGCGTACGACTGCCGGGAGGTAGGGCTACAGGCTGCAGATCACGACCCACCGAAGCCCCCATAAACAGATTGCGTATCTGTTCACGGGATAATCGCACGCCGGTATTGTCGGAATGCGTCACAATAATGATCCGCTCACTGGCGAAGGCAGCAAATGCTCCTGGTGCAGACAATAAGGTCAGCGCCAGTAAAGAGCTAAATATGAGTCTCATCAGAAGATCCACTCCCACGCCACTTGGTAGAGGTAGGCATTTTCAGTGGAGTCATTTGATGATGGGCTCATAAAGAAACCGCTGCGGCTTCGTGACTCTTCAAGCAGAGTTATTTCTGCTTTCAGTGCCATATTCATCCGAAAGTCCCAACGTGTTCCCAGGGTGTAGCTATCCAGGTTGCCATTCGGTGTGCTGGCAAATACCTGGTAGTAGGCCGTTGATAACATATCCTGCTGCGGGTTTCCGGTCGGGGGCATCGGCAGCTCGTTCGACATTTTGACTGCACTGTATTCGCTGCGGCTGTATGTCGCGTGCAGTGTCCAGTCGTTGATAACCCGACCTGCCATCAGGTAGTAACCCGTGATCTCAGGAGCAATTTCGTACCCTGTGACTATGTTGACCCATTCTGCTTTATAGAATGAATTTAACGTGTCGTAGCTGAGAGATGTCTGCAGAGCGTATACATTACCGGAAGATTCCAGACTTTTGGCGCTGTCGTTGTAGCCGAGGGCATACAATTGTGAGCGCAGTTCAGATACATTCGGGATCTCGGTCGTGTTGTGCGCCTGATGGTATGACATGCGTAAAGACAGGTTATTGCGATTAATCGTAGCGACGATCCCCGCCAGGTCTTCAACTTCTGTTTCAACGTCTACTTTTGTGCCGGCAAGGAACAAATCGCCTTTGAAGTATCCATAGTAAGCTTCAAGGTTGAGGGCCAGAGAGTTACCGGCGTGATAATAACTGGCACTGGCACCATTAAAATTAGAGAACAGGTAATTGTTGTAAACCTGCACAGGTGCGGTTACCCATGGATAGCTGTAGCCAACGTCGTAACCGTCGCTGTAAATAAAAAACGGTGTACGCAGTTTCCCAGCCCTGAAGTGCCATGCGCTGCTTGGCTGGTAACTCAGGTAAGCCCACTCCAGCCCGCTGTCACGATCGTCACTGGTATGTGCGACAAACTGGCTCGAAACGGACAGTTTATCGTTGAAGGAATAGGATGGCTGTACTGCTAACAGTGATTGCTCATCCAGAGATGCTTCATTGGTATAGCCATCGAAACGTCGGCTGCTGTGGCTGAGGTAGCCACCAATGACGCGGGCAAAGCCCGAGATTTCCAGATTGTCGGTCAGTTTTTCTGCATAGCATGCCTCTGCACTCAGAAGGAGGGCAGATACAACGGCAGCAACACCGGGTATTTTTATCATTATATGGTTGCTCCAAGTTGCGCCAGAGAACTCAATGTCGGCTCTGTTGCAGGAGTATAGTAATCAAATCTGTCCATACAGCTTGCGGGATGTCCCACTTCTGACAGTTTGGCCTAATATGTCATATAAGTGATAGGCTGAGAAGGATAAATATCATTCCTTAACGGCCAGACATTGAACTTATAGTGCACTATGATCTGATGGCAGGTATAAAAATTTACGACGTCAGGGAACAGAGAGAGTTACATGCTGATTAGAAGCATCAGAACGGCGGTAATGCTATTGAGTCTTATCTCGATTGCACTGGTCGCTACTTCTGTATTTTATTCTGCCCTGCGCGAGCATCGGGAGCTTTACACCCGTTATGTTGAAAGCGATCTCCGTGCACTCTCTGACAACATGGCCAGCGACCTGGTTGGGATTCTCAGTAAGTCGGATCATTTCTTCGACCTGAAGCGTTATCTGCTGAGCCTTGAGCCTTACGAAAATGTGGTGGGTGCCGCCATTTTTGACCCGCAGTGGAACGTACTTGAACTGTATGCTGGCCAGGCCATGCTTGAGAGCCAGGGTGATTTCCCCGTTGATTTCACGGACTGGAAGTTTTTCGAGTCTGGTGTACTACGCGACGACGGACGTCTGATTGCTGTCCGACGTATCGGCGAACCACCTTTGGTGATGGGGCATCTGGCCCTGATCGTTGACCTTGAGGGACCACTGCTTTCCAGCACTATCAGCCTGGCATTACGTATTCTTCCTGTCGCGATTGCTGTGATACTCATCATGGTGGGGCTGTTCTATGTTCAGGCCAGTCGCTGGTTGTGGCCATTGACTCAGCTATCTGAATTTGCCCGAAAAGTTCAGGAAACCAAAGACTATCGATTGAAGATCCCTGTATACGGTAAGTATGAGGTGTCGTCGTTAACGCAGGACATCAACAATATGATGGATGCGATCCGTGTTGAGTCCGATATTAATCAGGAGTACGTCGAACTTCTGGAGCAGCGCCGGGAGGAAATGGAATACCTGGCGAACTACGACAGTCTGACGCGTCTGCTCAATCGCCAGAGCTTTATGGGTATTCTCGATGCTTCATTACGTGAACTGCGTGATAGCGGGGAAGGTGATCTGGTGGTCATGTTCGTCGATCTGGACGGTTTTAAAGAGGTTAACGATACGCTGGGCCATGAGGTCGGTGACAAATTGCTGGTTGAGGTTGCTGAGAGGCTGAAATCGTACATCCCGAGAGAGGACGTTGTCAGTCGTCATGGCGGTGATGAATTCCTTGTCCTGTGTCGAACCTCTTCTGATCATCCGGAGAGTATGGCTGAAAACATTGTCGGTGGCCTGAGAACGACTTTTCTGATTGATTCATGGGAGGTCCGGATCAGCGCCAGCGTCGGTATTGCGCGGGCGTCAGAAGGTGGGTTTGATACGCAGGACACTATCCGTAATGCCGATGTCGCTATGTACGTTGCTAAAAAAGAGGGTAAGTCTCAGTACTGCTTCTTCCAGGAACATATGCTCATTGAGCATCAGCGTAAAATAGACATTGCCAATGCCATTGAGCCGGGCCTGGAGCGCGGCGAGTTTTACATCTGTTATCAACTCAAGGTCAGCAGCGATGGTGAGCCCCGTGGTGTTGAGGCTCTGGTGCGTTGGAACAGCCAAACGCTGGGCAGAGTGTCGCCATCAGATTTTGTCCCTATTGCTGAACGCTCAGGCAAGATTACTGCGCTGACCGACTGGGTTGTTGAGCGTGTCTGCCGCGATGTTGCGAATTACTTTCAGGACCTTCCTGTTCCGATACTGGTTTCTCTTAATCTGTCGGCATACGATCTTAAGCGCTACCAGTTCTCTGATTTTATCCGCAGTACGTTTGAAACCCATGCTGTTCGTCCTGAGCTCATTGAGTTTGAAGTGACGGAGCATGCGTATCTCGATAATCTTGAGATGGCGAATCGATTCTTCAATGACATCAGCGAACTTGGTTGTCGCGTCGCATTAGACGACTTCGGCACAGGGTATTCGTCGCTCAGTTACCTGACTCGTATTCCTATCGATCTGATCAAAATTGATAAGCAGTTTGTTGAGAATATTGGCCTTACAGCCCGCGATGATGCATTGGTTTTAACCATTATTGAGATGGCCAAGCGTCTGGGGATAGAACTGTGTGCAGAGGGTGTAGAAACCGAAGCTCAGCGTGATTTTCTGAAAATTCACGGTTGTAACCTGATGCAGGGCTATCTGTTTGACCGTCCTCAGGAGCTAGAACAGCTCAAGGCCAATTTTGCCACGTCAATTTCGGATCAGTCAGGCGTGCTCACGCACCGATAGTCGTTCACCAATACACTGACTCAGTACTGGGAAATCCTCCGCCGCTCGTGATTCTGGCGCGAAGCTTTTGAACTAATTCCATACATTCAACTCTAGATCTTATGAGGAATAGGTTGTTCGGAGTGTCGCTTAGGGACACTGGTAAAAATGGGCTCATCAATCCGGACAAAAAGAGTCAATGGGCAGGATGAAACCCTACGGACATATCGATGTCTCAATATTTGCGTGAAAGTCTTAAATGACAAAATAGTCACCTTTGTGACGGGGGCATCAACATTTGTGGAAATGATAGGGGGCTGGTTCAGAGTTTTGCGACCAGCCTCGAATTTCTTTACGGCCCCGAGTGAGTGTTTGCCGAGACTTTATCTATACTGAAATCAGCACATGCCCAAGGTCAGGAGCCTAGCGAATGGATGATCAGGTCTACACGAACGATGCAGATCCTCAGGAAACCAAAGAATGGGTGGATGCAATCCACTCCGTTATTCGAGCTGAAGGGTTAGACAGAGCCCACTTCTTAATTGAACGTATCGCCGAAAGGGCCACCAGGGACGGGATGCCTCTCCCGTATGCCCTGAATACCCCGTATCGCAACACTATCCCACCTGAAAAAGAAGCGCCGATGCCCGGTGACCTCTTCATGGAACGACGTATCCGCTCTCTGGTGCGTTGGAATGCGTTGGCGATGGTACTGCGAGCAAATAAAGAAGGCGCGGGTGATCTTGGTGGCCATATTTCCAGTTTTGCCTCCAGTGCGACGCTGTACGATGTGGGATTCAATCACTTCTTCCGTGCTCCAAATGCTGACAGCGAGCAATCGCCGCTGGGCGATCTGATTTATTACCAGGGTCACGTATCACCGGGCATTTATGCGCGCAGTTATCTTGAGGGGCGGTTCGACGAACACGATCTTGAACGATTCCGACAGGAAGCACTGGCCCCGGGACTGTCATCGTACCCTCATCCGAAACTGATGCCAGACTACTGGCAGTTCCCTACGGTTTCGATGGGCCTTGGACCGTTACAGGCGATCTATCAGGCGCACTTTATGCGTTATCTGTCTGCGCGAGGACTCGTGCCGCGTAAAGGTCGTAAAGTCTGGGCGTTTCTCGGTGACGGCGAGTGTGATGAGCCTGAGACTCTGGGCGCCATCGGTCTTGCCGGGCGCGAAAAGCTCGAAAACCTGATCTTCGTTATTAACTGCAATCTGCAGCGCCTCGACGGCCCGGTCAGGGGTAACGGTAAGATTATTCAGGAGTTGGAGAGTCAGTTCCGTGGAGCTGGCTGGAACGTTATTAAAGTCGTCTGGGGTCGCCATTGGGATCCTTTGTTAGCGAAAGACCGTAAAGGCCTCCTGCAGAAACGCATGGACGAAACCGTTGATGGTGAATATCAGAACTACAAGGCCAAAGGCGGTAAGTATACGCGTGAGCACTTCTTCGAAAAGTATCCTGAGCTGAAAGACCTGGTTAAAGATCTCAGCGATGAGGACATCTTTAAACTTAACCGTGGGGGACATGACCCGTACAAGGTATTCGCGGCGTATCACGAAGCCGTGAATCACAAAGGGCAGCCCACGGTTATTCTGGCTCATACCGTAAAAGGATATGGTATGGGCGGTGAAGCCGAGGGGCAGAATCAGGCGCACCAGGTTAAGAAACTGGATATCGACAGCCTGAAAGCCTTCCGCGATCGTTTTGGCATTCCTATCCGTGACGAAGACCTTGAGCATCTGCCGTTTTATCGTCCGCCGGCAGATAGCCCTGAAATGACCTACATGCGTAAGCAGCGTGAAAAGCTGGGTGGTAGTCTGCCGGTGCGCACCGAGAACTGGCAGGGCCTTACTGCGCCGGATCTGTCGTTCTTCCAGGCCCAGCTCGATGGTACTGGAGAGCGTGAAATTTCAACGACCATGGCGTTTGTGCGGATCCTGTCACAGGTAGTGAAAGACAAGAATATGGGCGAACGTGTTGTGCCTATTGTTCCGGATGAGGCGCGCACGTTTGGTATGGAAGGCATGTTCCGTCAGATGGGTATCTACTCATCCGAAGGCCAGCTCTATGAGCCGGTCGATCAGGGGCAGGTTATGTATTACCGCGAGGATAAAAAAGGCCGCATCCTTGAAGAGGGCATCAACGAAGCTGGTGCATTTTCTGCCTGGATGGCAGCGGGCAGTTCATACAGCACTAACGGCCTGGCCATGATTCCGTTCTACATCTATTACTCGATGTTCGGTTTCCAGCGTATCGGCGACTTCGCCTGGGCTGCGGGAGATATGCAGTGTCAGGGGTTCCTGATTGGTGCAACTTCCGGACGCACAACACTGAACGGTGAAGGCCTCCAGCATCAGGACGGTCACAGTCACTTATTGGCATCGACCATTCCGAACTGTATTTCTTACGACCCGACTTACGCTTATGAAATGGCCGTAATCGTTCAGGATGGTCTGAAGCGCATGTACGAGAAGAAAGAAAAAGTCTTCTACTACATCACCTCTCTGAATGAGAACTACCCACACCCAGCGATGCCAGAAGGTGTTGAAGAAGGCATACGCCGCGGTATTTATCGCTTGCGTGAGTCGGCTGGCACCGACAAACCCGTACAGTTGATGGGATCAGGCTCTATTCTTCGCCAGGTTGAAAAAGCGGCCGAATGGCTTAACGAAAAAGGTATCGCTGCCAGCGTCTGGTCTGTGACCTCGTACAACGAGTTGCGCCGTGAGGGTATGGCATGTGAGCGTGAAGCGCTGCTTTCCGCAGGACAGCGCACACCTGAGCCGTATGTGACTTCTCAGCTGAAACAGAGCGAAGGTCCGCTGATTTCTGCAACCGACCACATGAAAGCCTACTCGGATCAGATCCGTCCTTACATCCCGGCGGGTCGCAGCTATCAGGTGTTAGGTACCGACGGCTTTGGTCGTAGTGACACCCGTGACGCCCTGCGTCGCTTCTTTGAAGTCGACTGGCAGCACATCGCCTGGGCCGCAGGTTATGAGCTGATGAAAGAGGGCACTCTGTCTGCCGATGAGCTGGAAAGCTGGAGAGAAGAGCTTTCTATTGATGCGTCTAAACCAGATCCGCTGTACAGCTGAGGAAGGAACCGATGACAACATTGAAAATTCCTGACTTGGGTGGTTCCAGCAACGTCGAAGTTATCGAGGTACTGGTCAGTGATGGGGACAGCGTCGAGAAAGAGCAGGCTCTGATTGTCCTCGAAACAGACAAAGCTACGATGGAAATTCCGGCTGAAGAAGAAGGCACCGTAACCGGTGTTCTGGTGAAAGTCGGCGATAAAGTCAGTCAGGGCGACGACTTTCTTGAATTGGACAGTGCTACTTCTGGAGACAGCAGCTCAGAGTCGTCCAGTTCAGACAGCGATGACAGTCGCTCAGATACCGAGAGCAACAAAGAGCCGGCGCCTGAAGCAAACGCTTCGGAAGAGCCTGAAAAGGATGCGCCGGCCACTGGAGGCGGTGAAAGTAAAACCATCCCCATCCCTGACCTGGGTGGCTCTAAAGACGTCGAAGTGATCGAAGTGTCTGTTCGCGTCGGTGAAGAAATTGACGAAGAGCAGTCAGTGATCACACTTGAAACCGATAAAGCCAGCATGGAAATTCCTGCTGGCGTTGCCGGTACGGTTGAAGAAATCCTGATTAAGATGGGTGATAAGGTCAGCGAAGGCGATCCTATGGTGGTGATAAAAACCGCTGCCACTGCTATGCAGGAAAGCAAGCCAGCACCTGCCAGCTCTAGCGAAAGCAAGGATAAGAAACCGGAGTCCGCACCGGCTTCACTGTCTTCTCAGTCTGCGTCAGCCAAGAGTAATGCTGCGGCGGCATCGCCGTCGAAGCAGGTTCATGCAGGCCCTGCGGTCCGTAAGGTCGCACGGGAATTTGGTGTCGATCTGGCGTTAGTTGCGGGCTCTGGCCCTAAAGGGCGTGTTCTTAAAGAGGACGTTCAGGCTTTCGTTAAAGAGCGTGTGAACGGTCCCGCTACCGCTGGCGGAACAGGCATCCCAGCAGTTCCGGAGATCGACTTCTCACAGTTTGGCCCGGTAACAACAGAGGCGTTGAACAATATCAAGCGAGCGACTGCGCGCTCGATGACGACGGCCTGGTTGAACGTGCCTCAGGTGACTCAGTTCGACCACGCTGATATCACGGGTCTGGAGGCTTTCCGTAAGGAACAGAACGCCAACGGAGACGTGCGCTACTCTATTGTTCCCTTCGTACTTAAAGCCATCGCAAAACTACTGAAAGAGTTCCCGACCTTTAATGCATCGCTTGCGCCGGACGGTGAATCTCTGATTATGAAGGGGTACGTTCATATTGGCGTCGCGGTGGATACACCGAAAGGATTGCTAGTCCCTGTAATTCGTGACGTCGATCAGAAGTCTGTTACAGAAATTACACAAGAACTGGGAAATAAGGCCAGCCTGGCCCGTGAAGGTAAACTATCCTTAAAAGACATGCAGGGAGGTTGCTTCAGTCTATCCAGTCTGGGCGGAATTGGTGGAACTGCGTTTACACCGATTGTTAATCCGCCAGAGGTTGCCATTCTGGGCCTGTCACGGTCTGAGATGAAACCCGTCTGGAATGGTTCTGAATTTGTTCCTCGCTTGATGTTGCCTCTGTCGCTTTCATACGACCATCGGGTGATCGACGGGGCTGAAGCAGCGCGCTTCAGCCAGAAACTCGTGAGTTATCTGGAGGATATGCGGCAGCTCTTGATGTGAAGTTTTAGCGGAGATTGTACATATGTTCAGGTCACTGATGCTTCCGGGTATCAAGTTTATGGGGCGTTTAAGCTACGCCTCCAAGTTCAGCCTCATCAGTTTCCTGTTTCTGGTGCCTCTCGTAATCCTCAGCGGCCAGGTCTTTCTGGCCGCATTCGACTCCATGAAGAAAACTGAGCGTGAGATTAACGCTGTTTATTCTGTTGAATTGTTGCTCGCTTTTGCCAAAGAGCTTGAAAATGTTCGCGACATTTCTGCAGCGGCGGTGATTCAGAGTGATCAGGCGCTAAGAGATGAGGCGACGCGCTTGATTGGTTTGCTGCCGCAAAAAACCAATACGCTGATCGACCAACTTGATGACGATAACCTGATCACCACTATCGAAGAGTGGCGCTCTCAATACCTGGGACGTTTCAGTATCGTTGGTGAGCAACGCCAACCGGCTTTTCTTGATCAATTTAATTACTTCCAGACGAACATCGAAGAGATCTATCTGACCGCCCGCCAGTATGCGCAGACGTCCGGGCTTACATTGGACTCTGATGACACTATCCAACGTCTGACGTCTACCTTGCTGATTGATCTCCCTCAGGTCGAGAAAGCTGCTGGTCTTGGCCACTCCGCAGGTATTTATGCCTTTGCTGAGCAGTATCTACAGTCATCGACTTACGATCTTATGAATCTTATTTATGATGAGATTCTGGCGGCTGAGCAGGGAACAGAGTTGGTTATGGCTAACGCTGAAGTGACGGGTGATGCGGCACTTGCCGATAATGCACGTAATGTCCTGGCATTTCTGAATGACCTGAGAATGACCCTGGATGAACAGGTCATTATGGCTGCCTCTATTGAGCGGCCCTGGCAGGATTTCCATAATTACTATCTTGAGGCATCGTCCGTTTTCGATAACATGCGTGGTAATGCATTCCCTCTGCTTCAGACCCGACTTGAAGAGCGACTGGCTGGCCAGACCACCCGGGTCACCACACTCGTTACTGTGCTGCTCGTAACACTCTCTATTATTGTTTACCTGTACCTCTCGTTCTTTATGTCTGTTCGGGCGACGATCAAAAGCTTTACCAAAACTGCGGGCGTGGTCGCAGAGGGTGACTTCACCCGGCGGATTGAAGTGGTTGGCAGTGATGAAATGGGGCAGTTGCGGGATGCCTTTAATCAGATGATCGATAATATTCGTCAGACTCTGACCGCGGTCAAAGATTCTGCATCTGAGGTGGGCAGCAATGTATCTGAAGTTGAATCCATCGCAGACCGCAGTCGCGAGGCAGTCACCGTGCAGTTAGCGCAGACGAACGAGGTTAGCACCACCATTGAAGAGGTTGCTGAGAGTGCGGCTGATGTCAGCCGTCTTGCAGAAGAAGCCGAAGAGGCAGCCCGCTCAGGACAGGGCAAATCCGACGAAGCAGGCAAGGTTGTGACACGCGTCATGGGCGAGGTCGGCCGTCTGTCTGACGAAATGGAAAATTCGATGGCGGCTGTAAACCGCCTGGCCGAAAACTCGACCAGCATCAGCTCTATCCTTGAAACGATTAAAGGTATTGCGGAACAAACCAATCTATTGGCTCTGAATGCTGCTATTGAAGCTGCTCGGGCTGGAGAGCAAGGCCGTGGGTTTGCTGTGGTCGCGGATGAAGTGAGGACACTGGCGAGCCGAACTCAGGGGTCCGCTCAGGAGATTGAAACCTTGATCAGCGATGTTCAGGAAAACATTGTGAAAGCAGTCGACACCATGCGCGTCAACCGCGACATGGTGGATGCAACCGTGAAAAATTCGGTACAAGTCAGTGACACTCTGGCAGAAATTCAACAGAGCATGGGCGATATTCAGCAGCGTACTGACCGGATTGCGGGTACCGCTGGACAGCAGCGCGAGGCGGCGACGCGCTTGCGCACAAATCTTAGTGAGATCCGCAGTACGGGTGAAGAAACGTCGCGCAATGCAGAAGGTACGGTTCAGGCCGTTGCCAAGACCCGTTCAATCGCTGAATCGCTGGGCAATAAAGTCGACCAGTTTAAAGTTAACTGACCGCGACGTAGGTCGATACGGGCCCACTCGTTGAGAGTGGGCTCTTTTCATCAGTAACAGAGGATGATCACGCAGGTCGCGGTTCAGTCGTTTCTATTCTGTTGCCATATTCGATGGTTTCTTCATCGTAGTTAGCCGTTTTCAGGGCTGCCATATCTGCGAAGTAGTTCTGGTAAAGCTTCCATGGCTTTTCCATGCCCTGACGAGGCAGAGTGTGGGCCATACGCGCGATGTAACCAGACTGCATGTCTACAAATGGACGCGTTTCCATTTTACCGTGGTGGTTCACAGGCTTAGCTTCACGGGCGCCAATGTGATCCATGTGCTTCATCAGACCACAGAACCATTTAGACAGCATGTCGGCTTTCAGTGTCCAGGATGCGTTGGTGTAACCGAAGATCATGCCGAAGTTCGGGATGTCCTCGAACATCACGCCACGGTAGCTCATCTTCTCTGGCATTGGAATTTCCTGACCATCCATCGTCAGATTCATGTTGCCAAGCAGCTGAATTTTCAGGCCTGTCGCCGTTACGATGATGTCCGCTTGCTGTACTTTGCCAGACTTCAGCAGAATACCGTTCTCGACGAAACGATCAATGTGATCGGTAACGACGTTGGCTTTACCGGCCTTGATTGCTTTGAACATATCGCCATTTGGCACAGCGCACAGACGCTCATCCCAAGGATTGTACTTAGGCGTAAAGTGCGACATATCGAAGTCTTTAGGCAGTTGGCTGGATACCTGCTTCTGCAGAAGCTTACGAGCCAGCCCCGGGAATTTCTTACAGAAATTGTAGATAGCCAGGGTGATAGTCACATTACGACCGCGTGTGATTTTGTAGACCCACTTTTCAGGCATGATTTTACGCATGAAGTTAATCATAGGGTCCATCTGCGGTACAGAAATCACGTAAGACGGCGAACGCTGCAGCATAGTAACGCTCTTAGCCTTGTCGGTCATCGCCGGCACCAGAGTAACCGCCGTTGCACCAGAGCCGATTACGAGTACGTTTTTGCCTTCGTAATCCAGGTCTTCAGGCCAGAATTGTGGGTGAAGAATCTGGCCTTTGAAGTCATCACGACCTTCGAAGTCAGGCGTGAAACCTTCGTTGTAGTTGTAGTAACCAGTACAGCTCAGCAGGAACTGTGAGCGATAGGTACGTGTCTCGCCATCAACTTCTACCGTGACTGTCCACAGTGATTCACTGCTCGAGTAGTCAGCGCCGATCACTTTGTGGCCAAAGCGGATGTGCTCTTCTACTTTATTTTCCTGAGCAGCTTCGCGGATGTAGTTACGGATGTCGTCGCCATCAGCGATGCCTTTTTTGTTTACCCATGGTTTGAATTCATAGCCCAGAGTGTACATGTCAGAGTCTGAACGGATACCAGGGTAGCGGAACAGGTCCCAGGTGCCACCAATTGCCTGACGGCCTTCCAGAATGGCGAAGCTTTTTCCCGGACATTCTTTTTTCATGTGGCAACCAGCACCAATGCCTGACAGGCCTGCGCCGATGATTAGAAGGTCAAAATATTCGTTAGTCTGAGACATAGTCACACCTGTTGTTATCGTATGAGTCGGCTTGCTGACCGGTATATGTCGGTAGCAGGCCCTCGTTGTTCAAGGGTGCCTTGCGGCTGATGGTGTGTAATTTGTCTGAAATAAAGCAAGGGGGAAAGGTGATTGGCCGACACAAATCTGTACTTAATTGACACATGTCGTGAAACCCGCCAGTTGCCTGATGCAGAATACACTATTGATTGGCTCTAAAAGCCCCGTCATTGCTGGCTTCATTGCCTTGGCCGGGATTGTTATAGCGGTGTCCGCTTCTGTTTGTTAGTTTGTACTCACTATCGCATTTGATGTTGATCTGGCGTTTTTAATTTCATGCACTAAAGCTATCGAGAGTGTAAGTCTAATAGCTTTTCTTTCTCTCATGTGCGCTGGGTTATGGAGTGGCATCTTTCAGACGTCGTTTCAGCACCCGGCATCTTATGGGGTGCTTTAACGTCATATCCGTCGGATTTGTGCATTCAGGTCAGGAGGAATTTCCTGTCGATTGTGCCTGCAGGAGAGAAATGGATGCCTTCTTCGAGCAGGCGCTGCCGTTGTTCTTCATAGCCTGGTGAGCCATTTGGCAGGCTTATTTTCCGGTTGGCATTGATTACCCGGTGCCACGGCAGAGCTGTTTCATCCGGAAGTTTTGACAGTGTGCGTCCGGCCCAGCGCGCTCGTCCCGGGAGCCCGGCCAACCGGGCAAGCTCTCCATAGGCAATGACCCGCCCAGCCGGCACGCTGCTCAAGGCAATGTAGAGCTTCTCTTCATCAGAAGGTGTCTGGATCTCTTCGGGCATAGACTCAGATGCGTAATGCTCCGTCGACTTCAATGACCCGGCCTGAAACGTATTCATTTTCGAGCAGAAAAATAACAGCATGTGCTATTTCTTCAGGGGTCCCCATGCGTGATGCCGGGATGCCGGAGCAGATCATCTCCAGTGTTTCCGGGCGCATACCAGATGTCATTTCTGTAGATATAAAGCCCGGCGCAATAGCGTTTGAACGGATGTTGTAACGCGCCAGCTCTTTCGCCCAGGTAACGGCCATTGCGGCAACACCAGCCTTGGCGGCAGAGTAGTTGGTCTGGCCAACGTTACCTGCGCGACTGATACTGGATATATTGATCAGGCAGCCGGGCTCTTTGTTACGCACCATATGGCTGGCGGCTTCCCGCCCGCACAGAAAAACACCGGTAAGGTTAACGTCGATCACCATTTGCCAGTTGGCCAGGCTCATGGTTGTAATTTCGTCGTTCTTTGATTTAACGAAGAGCCCGTCGCGTAGGATGCCAGCGTTGTTGATCAGGCCGTGAATCCCACCGAAGTCGGTGTTAATCGTATTGAAGGTGGAGACGACGGAATCTTCATCGGCGACATTGCATTCGTATATTCGAGCTTCCCCTCCCAAAGCACTGATCAGGCGTTGTGTTTCCTGCATCGGCTCAGGGTTGAGATCAATAATAGCGAGGCGGGCGCCTTTCTTGGCGAGTTCTACAGCCATAGTGCGGCCGAGTCCCTGTCCTGCGCCAGTGATTGCGATTGTGTGTCCGTGAATATTCATGGGGGGCTCCTGGGGCGGCTGAATGCCCTGAGAGTATAGCGGCTAGCCAGTGTCCCTTGCAGGTACTGGCAGCTCTGTCCGCTTTGCCCGGGCGGGTGCCCGGACAAGCAGAGCGATAGAGCTTACTTCTTACCGTACTGAAGCTCTTTTGCGGTAATTCGGCTGGCACGGAGAGACAGCCAATCACGGAAGTAGTTCTGATGCAGCTTCCAGGCGCCTTTGGTGCCTTGCTTCGGTAGCTGATCTTTTACCCGGGAGATATAGCCTGATGTCAGGTCGATGAAGGACTTTTTCGCCATTCCCGGATCATGGTTGACCGGAATAACTTCGTCGTAGCCCTTATCATCCATGTAGTTCACAACACGACAGAAGTAGTCAGCAATAAGGTCCGCTTTCAGCGTCCACGATGAGTTCGTGTAACCAAACACCATGGCGGCGTTCGGGATACCTTCGAACATCACGCCCCGGTAGCTCATCTTATCGGTGACATCGAAAGGCTGCCCATCCATAGTGACGTTGATTTTACCAAGCACAACAACTTTCAGACCCGTAGCGGTAATGATGATGTCGGCTTCCAGCGTTTTACCTGATTTCAGCAGGATACCATTGTCGACGAACTTATCGATGTGGTCTGTCACAACGTCTGCTTTGCCCTTGTGAATGGCCTTGTACAGGTCGCCGCCGGGAACGGCACACAAACGCTCATCCCATGGGTTGTACTTCGGAGTGAAGTGCGACATGTCGAAGTCTTTCGGCAGAATCTTCTTATTGAAGTTGAAGATAAAGTCACGGGCTTTCTGCGGGAAGCGTTTGCAGTAGTTGTAGAACGCCATGGTCAGCATGATGTTACGGCTACGGATGATGCTGTATACGAAACTCTCTGGCAGGAACTTACGCAGGCGGATAGCGAGTTTGTCTTTGCTCGGTACTGGCACGATGTAGGTTGGCGAGCGCTGTAGCATAGTAATGCTTTCAACTTCGCGTGACATAGACGGGATTAATGTAACCGCCGTTGCACCTGAACCGATCACCACGACTTTCTTACCGGTGTAGTCGAGATCTTCCGGCCAGAACTGCGGATGAATCACCTGACCTTTGAAGTCTTCACGTCCTGCAAATTCTGGCGTGAAGCCTTCATCGTAATCGTAATAACCGGTACAACCGACCAGGTACTTGGCCGTATAGGTGCGGGTTTCGCCGTCAACGTCCGAGGTCACAGTCCAGAGTTTTTCACGGCTGTTCCAGTCGGCATTCTTAACTTTGTGCTTAAAGCGGATTTTCTCATCGACTTTATTTTCAGTCGCAGCATCACGTATGTACTGGCGGATGTCACCGCCGTCGGCGATGCCCTTATCGCTGGTCCAGGGCTTAAAGCGGTAGCCCAGTGTAAACATATCGGAATCAGAGCGGATTCCAGGGTAGCGGAACAGATCCCAGGTGCCGCCAATGGCGTCGCGGGCTTCCAGAATGGCAAATGACTTATCAGGGCACTTTTTTGTCAGGTGACAAGCTACCCCGATCCCGGAGAGTCCCGCGCCTGCAATCAATACGTCGAAATGTTCAGTTGCCATTTTTTTACTCCAATTATTATCTGACGCGGGCACTA
The DNA here is from genome assembly GCF_984348125.1 of Thalassolituus sp. Lineage (NCBI taxonomy): Bacteria > Pseudomonadati > Pseudomonadota > Gammaproteobacteria > Oceanospirillales > Oceanospirillaceae > Thalassolituus > Thalassolituus sp. Next base: position 215,470 of record NZ_CFHJLR010000003.1, on the reverse strand, counting down.
TCCGTTGTGTAGGTATCAAATAGTAGGGCAAAAGAAGACAAATTACGGGCAATCGTGACACTTATGGGCCATCCCCGGACTTGTGCTTCAGTCCCGCTGGGGTTGTATTCAGAAGATTGGCCCCCATTTCAGATAGCAAAGCTTACGGGAGTTATACGTGCCTTTACTCTTTATATTTATTCTTGTTCCTATGGCCGAGTTGGCCGTCCTGATCAAAGTTGGCAGTGCCATCGGCATACTGTGGACGTTCGCTCTGATTCTTCTCACCGCTCTGGTCGGTGTCACTCTATTGCGTGCTCAGGGTCTCGCCACATTGATGCGTGCCAGTGAACGTATGCGGCAGGGTAGCCTGCCGGCGCAGGAATTGGCTGAAGGTTTCTTATTAGCGCTCGCCGGTGCACTTTTATTGACTCCCGGATTCATTACTGATGCCTTTGGCTTCAGTCTTCTGCTTCCCGGTGTGCGTGGAGTGATGGCGCAGTCGATCATGAAGCGATTCAAACCTCAGGTAATGAATCCATTCGAGCAGCCGGGCACTCAGGAGCCGTTCAATCAGCGTCACCAATCACAACGACCTCAGAAGGATGGCCGGGTTGGTGGTGATGTGATTGAGGGAGACTATAAACGCGAAGACTGAAACGCGAAAACTGAAGCGTGAAGATCGAAAAGCGACAAGAGTAAAAAATTTCATTTTGGGGTGTTGAAAACCAGATCACCACCCCAATAAAGAAAACCACACAGATTTTGGGGCCGCCTGATCAGCGAGCACGCTGACAGCGGGGTTTCATAACACGCAACTTATTTGCATATACATTGGAGAGAACTTCAAATGAAAATCCGTCCTTTACACGATCGCGTCGTAGTTCGTCGCAAGGAAGAAGAGCAAACCACTGCTGGTGGCATCCTGCTGCCGGGCGCTGCGGCTGAGAAGCCGAATCAGGGTGAAGTGGTAGCCGTCGGTAATGGCCGAGTTCTGGATAACGGTGATGTGCAGGCTCTGGCTGTAAACGTAGGGGATATCGTTGTGTTTGGTAAGTATTCAGGTTCCAACACAATCACTGTAGACGGCGAAGAACTGCTGATTCTCAACGAAAGCGAAATCTACGGTGTAATCGAAGACTAATTGTTATCCGTCTTCTGATACTTCAAATCAACGAATTTTAAGGAAACTACCATGGCAGCAAAAGAAGTTAAGTTTGGTAATGACGCCCGTTCAAAAATGCTCGACGGCGTAAATATTCTGGCTGACGCAGTAAAAGTAACACTGGGTCCTAAAGGCCGTAACGTCGTTCTGGATAAGGCTTTTGGTGGCCCGACCATTACAAAAGACGGCGTATCTGTAGCACGTGAGATCGAACTGGAAGATAAGTTCGAAAACATGGGTGCCCAGATGGTAAAAGAGGTTGCTTCGCAAGCGAACGATCAGGCGGGTGACGGTACAACCACCGCGACCGTACTGGCGCAGGCGATTGTTAACGAAGGTCTGAAAGCGGTTGCTGCTGGCATGAACCCAATGGACCTGAAGCGCGGTATCGACAAGGCGACTGCTGCGGTTGTTGAAGCGCTGAAAGCTCAGGCAAAACCATGCGAAGACAGCAAAGCCATCGCTCAGGTAGGTACTATCTCAGCAAACTCTGACGAGACCGTAGGTCGCATCATCGCCGAAGCGATGGAAAAAGTCGGCAAAGAAGGTGTTATCACAGTAGAAGAAGGCAAAGGCCTGACTGATGAGCTGGACGTTGTAGAAGGCATGCAGTTCGACCGCGGTTACCTGTCTCCATACTTCATCAACAACCAGGAAAAAATGGTTGCTGAGCTGGAGAACCCTCTGCTGCTGCTGGTCGACAAAAAGATCGACAATCTGCAGGAGCTGATTCCGGTTCTCGAAAATGTGGCTAAATCTGGACGTCCGCTGCTGATCATTGCAGAAGACGTTGAAGGTCAGGCGCTGGCAACTCTGGTTGTGAACAACCTGCGCGGCACCTTCAAAGTGGCTGCAGTGAAAGCACCAGGCTTCGGTGATCGCCGGAAAGCCATGCTTCAGGACATCGCAGTGCTGACCGGTGGTCAGGTGATCTCTGAAGAAGTGGGCATGTCGCTCGAGACAACCACTCTGGATATGCTGGGTACTGCCAAGCGCGTTGTTATCAGCAAAGAAAACACAGTCGTTGTTGACGGCGCTGGTTCACAGCAGGACGTGACTGCCCGTGTTGAGCAGATCCGTGCTGAGATGGAAGCCTCTACCTCTGATTACGACAAAGAAAAGCTGCAGGAGCGTGTTGCGAAACTGGCTGGCGGTGTAGCCGTTATTAAAGTCGGTGCAGGCTCTGAAGTTGAAATGAAAGAGAAGAAAGACCGCGTAGATGATGCTCTGCACGCGACCCGTGCTGCGGTTGAAGAAGGCGTCGTCGCTGGTGGTGGTGTTGCTCTGGTTCGCGCTCTGACCGGAATCACCGTCGAAGGTGATAACGAAGACCAGAACGTGGGTATTGCTCTGGCACTGCGCGCGATGGAAGCTCCCATCCGTCAGATCGCTGGTAACGCCGGTGCTGAAGGCTCAGTCGTTGTCGATAAAGTAAAAGCCGGTGAAGGTTCATTCGGCTTCAATGCATCCACCGGTGAATACGGCGATATGATCGAAATGGGTATTCTTGACCCAGCGAAAGTGACCCGTTCATCTCTGCAGGCAGCAGCCTCTGTGGCAGGTCTGATGATCACCACCGAAGCCATGGTTGCTGAGATTCCTCAGGATGCGCCTGCTGCCCCTGACATGGGTGGTATGGGTGGAATGGGCGGTATGGGCGGCATGATGTAAAAATCGCCCCCTGAGGTTGTTCATTCTTTGTTGCTGGTTTCTCGTGTAGGTGAACTACACGTCGAAACCAGCGCCTCGACTGAACTGCCCTCAGTAGTCGATTTATACAATCTGTCGAAGCTCACGCTGTTCACTATGTATTTAAGAACATTGCGACCTTACCGGGGAGCAATTAAAACCGGCCTCACGAGGGCCGGTTTTTTTTATGCCTCATTTACAGATGTTGCGAACTTAGGAGCCTCTCCGTTATCGGACTTATTGTGTTTTTAATAATGAGGTAGCGTAATGAAAAATATTCCTTCTCTGGGGTTGGGCACTTTTCGTCTGAAGGGCGAAACCGCGTATCAGGCAGTTACTGACGCTCTTGATGTGGGGTTCCGCCACATCGACACCGCTCAGATTTACGATAACGAATCTGAAGTGGGTTCCGCACTCGCTGATTTTGAATTAGAGCGTGACGAGTTCTTTCTGACGACTAAGGTCTGGAACAGTCATCTGAACCGGACCGGATTTATACCCAGTGTGAAGGAAAGCCTTGAAAAACTGTCTGTGGATTACGTGGATCTTTTACTGATTCACTGGCCATCGCCAGAAGATAATGCACCAATGGATGAGTACCTGAGCGAGCTTTTAAAAGCGAAGCAGCAGGGGCTGACAAAGCACATCGGTGTATCAAACTTTACTATCGCTCAGCTAAAAGATGCACTGCGTATTCTTCCGGCAGGCGAGTTGTATGTGAATCAGGTGGAAGTACAACCGTATCTTCAGAACCATGATTTGCGCGCATTCTGTGCTTCTAATGATATTAAGGTCACGGGCTATAACCCATTCTACGTGGGTGAGGTTCTCTCTGACCCAGAAATCGTTCGTATTGCCAGGAAGCACGGTGTCACGCCGGCAAACGTTGCCATTTCATGGCAGTTACAGAACGGTTTGATCACCATTCCTGCATCGACCAATAAAGATCACCTGAAAGATAACTTCAACAGTCACGGTTTACAGCTTGATGCTGAAGACATGATCGCAATCGGCAAGCTTGATCGGGGCGACCGTAAAATTGACCCTGACTTTGCTCCGCAATGGGATTAGCATAGGCCTTCATTTGTTGAAGTACTATCGCATGAAACCAATTAAGTTAACTTTTCTCACGGGCCTGATGTTCATTATTTCTGCGACTTCGTGGGCAGAGGCCCCCAGCAGTGAGAGCGTTAAAGAGCTTCTTCAGGTAACCGGCGCGGGTAATATGGCCACGCAGATGATGGAGCAGATGATACCTTCCATGAAGCGTATGGTGCCGGATGCACCTGAGGCTTTCTGGGAGGAATTTGCAAGCCAGGTCGATGGCGACGAGCTGGAAAATATGGTGATCCCGATCTATCAGAAGCACCTCACTCAGGCGGATGTCGATGCACAGCTGAAGTTTCTGCAGTCAGATGTAGGTCAGAAAATGATCAAAGTGCAGCCGCTGATCATGCAGGAATCCATGATGGTTGGTCAGGAGTGGGGCATAAAATTGATGCAACGCGCACAAGAAAAACTGAAGGAACGTCAGGAATAATTAAATGTTGAATCCTTCGTTGGTTAAGCAAGGCTTTATCGCCGCTGCCATTGCTAACATCAGTGGTGTTCTTATTTTTTCAAAGGGCCTGACGAATACAGCCTTAATGGAAGCCGACCCTGTGGTTATGTCGTCTTTCGGTCTGATCATGATCATGGTCTGGGGGCTGGCGTATTTGGGGGCCGCTTTTACACCGGGCAATTTGCGTTGGATCGCAGGAGCCTTTGCAGTTGAAAAACTGGTCTACGTTGTTTGCTGGCTGACATGGTTCAGTAGAGATAATTTGCAGGCGGTGTACGAGCAGGATCTCTTTGCGGGGATTTTCTACAGTATCTATGGCTTGAACGACGCCGTGTTTATGGTCTTTTTTGCCTGGGTGTATCTGAAGAGTGCTTCAGCCGCTAAAGCCTGAATCCCTTATTGGCTTTCATTGTCGCCTTGGGAGTGAGAGCCAAAATTCTGCTTAATCGTCAAAAAGAAGCTGTCGATCATGTGGAGGGCTTCTTTCTTAAAATCGATTACGTCTGGCAGTACCAGCCAGAGGTAGATAATTCCGGTGAGCTGAATATGAAGGTGTGCAACGCCGCGCTCAATGTCCAGATCCGCCGGAAGCTGCCCTTTGTTTACGGCTGCTTCCAAAGCTTTTCTTATCCGTTCTGACCCATCCAGATAGTTCTGGCGATGACGCTCGTTCAGCACCGCATTGGCCTCGGTCTGCTCGCATTTCAGAAATGCTATTTCAAACCCGCGGCGGCGCCGTGGATCACGGGCGATTTCTAGAGTAAGGTATTCAAGTAACTCGCGGAAACGGCTGAGTGGATCAGGCTCCGAAGGGTCTTCTATCTGGTCGTGTAAGGCATCGAGTGGAGCCAATAGACGATCGACGATGGCCTGGAAAATGTCGTGTTTGTTTTTGAAATGCCAGTAGACGGCACCGCGTGTCACACCCGCTTCTTTCGCGATGTCGTTTAATGAGGATGCTGAAACGCCCTTCCGGTGGAAGACTACCTCCGCCGCTTCGATGAGCGTCTCGCGGGTCTGTAGGGCTTCTTCTTTGGTGCGGCGGGGCATGGCGGGCTCACTGTACTACGAATGACAACTCACTGTTTCACACTATACATACATTCGTGCATGTATGTATATTGTGCCCTTTAAAGTACCACCAGACTGAGGTTACTCATGCGTACATCATTCCGTTTACCAGCAGCTGCGCTGACGGTTTCATTTATTCTGGCTGCCTGTGGTGAGCAGTCTGGCCAACAAGCCGCCGGTGGTGGGCAGATGCCGCCGCCTCAGGCTGGATATGTGGAAGTGACTGCACAGCCGTTTACCCTGGTGAACGAGTTGCCGGGCCGGACAACGCCTTATCAGGTTGCTGAAGTTCGTCCGCAGGTAACAGGCATTATTGAAGAGCGCCTGTTCAAGGAAGGGGATCGGGTAAAGGCGGGTCAGCCTCTATATCAATTGGACGACAAGCTTTACCAGGCAGCACTGGCCAGTGCTGAAGCCGACCTGGCGAATGCGCAAGCGAACCGGGAACTGGCGAAGCTTACTGATGGCCGTTACGACAAACTGAGTAAGTCCGAGGCTGTCAGCCAGCAGGAGCTGGAGGATGCCAACGCGAATCTTGCTGTCACTGAAGCTCAGGTGGCGGCTGCTCAGGCGCGTCTGGATACGGCTCGAATCAATGTTGAATACACTACGATCAAGGCGCCGATTAACGGTCGTATCGGTCGTTCGTCACTGACCGCAGGTGCTCTGGTCACCGCGAATCAGGCAGCAGCGCTGGTGACGATCCGCCAGCTTGACCCAATTTATGTGGACTTAACTCAGTCTTATGAAGAGCTACGCAGTCTGCGTGCGGCGATGGCCAGTGGCGAACTGATCACAACCGGTAAAGATCAGGCAACCGTCGAGCTGGCTCTCCCTGACGGTACCGTGTACCCACACAAAGGCACTCTGCAGTTTTCTGAATACGCAGTGGATGAACAGACAGGTACTGTCGCTCTGCGCGCTTTGATTCCAAATCCTGATGGTGCGTTGCTGCCGGGCATGTTTGTTCGTGCGCGTCTGCCTCAGGGCGAGCGTGAAAATGCCATTGTCGTTCCTCAGAAAGGCATTTCCCGTCAGCCTAACGGTTCTGCCACTGCGCTGGTGATTGGTGAGAACAATATCGTTGAGAAGCGCACGGTGAAAACTGAGAAAGCCGTGGGCGGTAGCTGGTTAATTAAGTCTGGTCTGAAGGCTGGAGATAAGCTAATTGTCGACGGCCTGCAGAAAATTGGCCCTGGGATACCGGTGACGCCAGTAGACGTCAACGCTGAAAAAACATCTGCACAATCGTCAGCTGAGGGTTGATAATTTATGGCTCGTTTCTTTATTGATCGCCCGATTTTCGCCTGGGTAATCGCCATCATTCTGATGCTGGCGGGTACCCTGTCGATCATCAACCTGCCTGTGGAGCAATATCCACAGGTGGCGCCACCCGAAGTTCAGATTACTGCGACCTATCCGGGTGCGTCTTCGAAAGCCGTTGAGAACTCTGTGACGCAGGTGATTGAAGAGCAGATGAACGGTATCGACAATCTGCTTTACATGTCGGCCAGCAGTGACTCATCGGGTAACGCGTCGATCACACTGACCTTTGCTGCTGGGACTGATCCTGACATCGCCCAGGTTCAGGTTCAGAATAAACTGCAGATGGCGACGCCACGCCTGCCTCAGGCGGTTCAGCAGCAGGGTGTACGCGTAGCTAAGTCGTCGGATACCTTCCTGATGGTGATTGGTTTCACTTCTGAAGACGGCAGCATGACGCGCTCTGATATCGCAGACTTTATCGGTGCAAATGTTCAGGACTCAATTGCCCGTGTTGAAGGCGTGGGTAATACGCGCTTGTTCGGCTCTCAGTATGCAATGCGTGTCTGGCTGGATCCGAACAAACTGAATGAGTACAGCCTGACGCCTAACGACGTAACCTCTGCGATTCAGGTGCAGAATAATCAGGTGGCTGGTGGTCAGTTAGGTGGTACGCCGGCTGTTGAAGGCCAGCAATTGAATGCGTCGATTGTTGTGCAGACGCTTCTGGAAACGCCAGAAGAGTTTGGGCGGATTCTTCTGAAAGTGACACCTGATGGTTCGCGCGTCACGCTGTCTGACGTTGCCCGTATTGAACTCGGTTCTGAGTCGTATGAAATCAGTGGTCGCTTTAACCGTAAGCCGGCCGCTGGTCTAGCCGTCACATTGGCATCTGGCGCAAACGCGCTCGACACGGCAAAACTGGTAAAAGAGCGTCTGGCTGAACTGCAGGAGTTTTTCCCGGACAGCCTCAGTGTCAGTTACCCGTACGATACGACCCCATTTGTTGAGATCTCTATTACCGAGGTTGTGAAAACTCTGTTTGAAGGGATCGCACTGGTCTTCCTGGTGATGTACCTGTTCCTGCAGAACTTCCGTGCAACACTGATCCCTACTATTGCAGTGCCCGTGGTTCTGCTGGGTACCTTTGCGGTTCTTTATGCCTTTGGTTTCTCAGTAAACACCCTGACCATGTTTGGTATGGTGCTGGCGATTGGTCTTCTGGTAGATGACGCCATTGTAGTGGTGGAAAACGTCGAGCGGATCATGGCTGAAGAGGGCCTTGGGCCCGTTGAGGCAACCCGCAAGTCGATGGGTGAAATTACCGGTGCTCTCGTCGGTATTGCCCTGGTGTTGTCTGCTGTATTTATTCCGATGGCCTTCTTCCCTGGTTCGACAGGTGCAATTTATCAGCAATTCTCGATCACTATCGTGTCGGCCATGGTGTTGTCGGTGTTGGTGGCATTGATTCTGACGCCGGCACTGTGTGCCACTATGCTCAAACCTCACGACGGTGATCATCAGACCAAAAGAGGTTTCTTTGGCTGGTTTAACCGCACGTTTGAGAAAGCAACGAACGGCTATCGTAATCGCGTTGATAGCACCATCCGCCACTGGGTTCGTTATGTGGTGATGTATGTGCTGATTGTTGGCGTGCTGATCTTTGCCTTTATGCGTCTGCCAAGTGCGTTCTTACCCGAAGAAGATCAGGGCATCTTGATCGCGCTGGTTCAGTTGCCGGTGGGTTCGTCACAGGAGCAGACGATTGAGGTGTTGAAGAAGATTGAAGATCACTTCCTCGATAATGAATCAGACGCTGTGCAGTCAATGTTCGCGGCCGCTGGTTTCAGCTTCTCAGGTCGTGGTCAGAACTCAGGTATCGCCTTTATCCGTCTTAAAGATTGGGATGAGCGTGATCTTGAAAAAGACGGTGTTCAGGCTGTGGTTGGTCGTGCATGGGGGGCTTTCTCTCAAATCCGTGAAGCCTTTGTATTCGCGATCAACCCGCCAGCGATTCCTGCACTTGGTGTGGCCAGCGGTTTTAACTTCCAGCTACAGGATCGCAGTGGTATGGGGCACGAAGCGCTGATGGGAGCGACTTATCAGGTACTTGGCCAGGCCAATCAACACGAGAAAATGAATCAGGTACGATACAGTGGTCTGCCTGATGCGCCTCAGTTTGACCTGAAAGTGGATCACCAGAAAGCGCTGGCGATGGGTATCCCAGTCTCTGAAATTAACAGCACCATGGCCGTTGCCTGGGGTTCGAGTTATGTGAATGACTTCCTCGACCGCGGTCAGATCAAGCGTGTGTACGTTCAGGCGGATGCACCATACCGCATGCTGCCGGATGACATTACCGACTGGTATGTACGTAATACCAGCGGTGAAATGGTACCGTTCTCAAGCTTCTCTGAAGGGAACTGGACCTACGGTGCACAGCAGCTGCAACGCTATAACGGCGTGCCGTCGATAAATATTCAGGGCTCAGCTTCGCCAGGTTTCAGTACCGGTGATGCCATGGCGGCAATGGAAGAAATTGCCTCGCAGTTGCCGGACGGGTTTGGTTTCGAGTGGACCGGGCTTTCCTATCAGGAAGCTGAGGCCGGTAACCAGGCGCCACTACTGTATGCCTTGTCGTTGCTGGTAGTCTTCCTGTGCCTGGCGGCACTTTATGAAAGCTGGTCGATTCCGTTCTCTGTGATGCTGGTTGTGCCTCTGGGTGTTATTGGTGCGGTTGCTGCGGCTAATTTCCGTGGACTGGGTAATGACGTCTTCTTCCAGGTAGGCCTGCTGACGACCATTGGTCTGTCGTCTAAGAACGCGATTCTGATCGTTGAGTTTGCCAAAGCGCTGGAAGATCAGGGTAAAACACTGCTTCAGGCAACGCTTGATGCCACCCGTATGCGTCTACGTCCGATCCTGATGACATCGATGGCCTTTGGTCTGGGTGTGACACCACTGATGCTCAGCTCCGGCGCGGGTTCAGGTGCACGTCATGCGATTGGTACCGGGGTGTTTGGTGGGGTGGTTGCCGCAACTGTACTGGCGATCTTCTTTATCCCGCTCTTCTATGTTCTGGTGCGCAGAATGTCCGGGGTGAAGCTTAACGGCTGAGCCTGATCAGGATTTTCTCAAAGGCCGCTGTCTCTGTGATGGCGGCCTTTTTTTGTGCCGCGATAAAGTGTCCGCCGCTGGCATGGATACCACCATCAATCATAAGATTGTCGCGCAGGTCGAACTCTTCGATCTTCAGGCCGTCGCTGTCACAGAGTTGACCTTGTGGCTGTTCCGTCCCGCTTCCAAACAGAGCGTTCAGACGGGAGTGGTATAGCTCCGGGTCATTAGTGTAGCCGTGGATTGGTTTACCCATACCGCGGGCAAGGCCAATCTCATAGACGGTACCGACGTCGGCACTGGCGCCACGAAAAGGCGTGAGGTTGGCGATCACCAGATCGCAGGCCCGGATCAGTTGTTCATTTTCATGGCTGATCAGGAACCCGGTTGCCGAGGCCGTTGCGGCCGGTGCAATCTGTGTATCGAGGGGAAACAGGCCGGTAAAACCGTACTTTTCGCAGATCTGCTTCTTGCGGGCCCCGAGCTCATCCGCGTCAGGGAAAAAGACTTCCGGACCCGCAAGATAGATCTTCATCTTAGTTATCCATATCAAGTGCCTGATAAAGCACTATGTCAGCCGTTATTCAGACCTTTAATTCAGGCCATGTCACTCACTGACAAGGCTGATTTTATCGGCCGGAATGTCATTGTAGCTGTAGCCAAGCCCCAGCATGGTGAGATAGGTCTCACGTGGCAGCTTGAGTGGATTCGATTCGTCGATCCAGGCAATGCCTTTCTTCTCGTAGAGCTCTTTCAACATCATAATATACGTGTTGGAAGGCTCCAGCAGGATAGCGGTACCGCCGACATCCGGAGTCACTTTTTCAGGCGCCGTCACCTTGAGAACGACAGGCGTCTCTTCTTTGCGGAAATATAGGTTACGCATGTGGGCTTTACGTGCGGCCCAGAAGTACGCCAACTCTTTGCTTTGCGTGAGGAACACCGGTTCGCTGGTTTCGAATTGGCGGTTGCCGATAGTGCCCAGAGTACCCTGCTCACGCTGAGCCGTCTCTGTATCGCCGCCGCCTTTCAGGCCGTCTTTGAGAATCGTGTCTACCAGACCAGAGGCCGTGCCGTGATACCAGTCATCACTGGTTGCAAAACCGTTCTCGCTGAGCAGTTGCTCGGCGTCTTTGAGGTAATCAGGAGTGGTAATTTCGCTCATTATTCAACCGTCGGGCAATTAAAAACAGGAGCGGAGTATACCAGCATCCGGGCTGTTTTTGGTCGTCTCCGTGTTAAGACCAAATTGTGCGGTGCAACGCGCTATAATCGCGCCATGAAAACCTTTATTGCTATTGGCTACGTCTGGCCAGAACCCAATTCATCAGCAGCGGGCAGTCGTATGCTGCAGATTCTCTCGCTGATGCGTGCGAGCGGCTACCGTGTGCTGTTTGCCTCTCCCGCCGATGACAGTGATCATGCGGTTAACCTCGCTGCGATGGACATAGAGAAGCATCGTATTGAGCTGAACTCATCGACCTTTGATACCTGGCTGACGGAACAGTCGCCTGATATCGTGATGTTTGACCGCTTTATGATGGAGGAGCAGTTCGGCTGGCGCGTCGAGAAGTTTGCCCCGAAGGCGCTTCGTATCCTTGATATGGAAGACGTTCACTGCCTGCGTGATGCCCGACACCGCGCGATTAAGGCAGGGCGCCCGGTGACTGAGCTGGAGTGGCAGACGGATATGGCTTTCCGGGAAATCGCTTCGCTGCTGCGCTGTGACCTGACGCTTGTCATCTCTGAATATGAAATGAGCTGGCTGCAAGATAACTTTCCGGTTGATCGATCAAAGATCCTGTATCTGCCGTTTATGCTTAGTCCGTCCGATCGGGAGATCAAAGCATTTAATGAGCGTGAACACTTCGTCGCAATCGGGAATTTTCGCCATGCACCGAACTGGGATGCCGTGCTGCAGTTACGCGAGTTATGGCCGGATATTCGTCGTCAGCTCCCATCTGCAGAGCTTCACGTTTACGGCGCGTACCCGCCAAAGAAAGCAACGCAGCTGGATAATCCGGGCCTTGGTTTCAGAGTCAAAGGCTGGGCACCCTCCGCAGAGGCTGTGATCAGTAACGCGCGTGTGATGCTGGCCCCTCTGCGCTTTGGTGCGGGCCTTAAAGGGAAGTTACTGGATGCTGCCACACTGGGGACGCCAGCGGTGACCTCAGGGATTGGTGCGGAAGGCATGTTCGGTAGCGAACCATCGCCAGCCATGGTCGCCGACGAACCCAGTGAGTTCGTTGAATCGGCGGTTGCACTCTACAGGGATGAATTTCTGTGGTCCGAATACAGTGCAAGGGGGCCGCATCTGGCCATCGGCAGGTTCAATGAGGCCATTCATGGCCAGAATTTACTGACTCGGATTGATGACCTGCTCAATGGCCTCGAAAGACACCGCCAGTGCGACTTTATTGGTGGTATGCTTCGCCACCATAGCCTCAAGAGCACCCAGTATATGGCGCAGTGGATAGAGGCGAAGAACCGTCACTAAGTGAGCAGTCTGGAGGGCCAGATGCAGTTATCATACAAAGCGTTGATCAGCCTCTGGACATCAGCCCTCCTGTTGATTTCTCCTTTCCTGTTTATTGTCTTTGCAACTTCATTGGCAGAGTTTCTGGGGTGTGACCTGATATCCTCGGTCGGAGGCGTCTGCCATCTGGGGGACGTGAATATTGCTGATCTTCTCTACGGGCTGTCAATGTTGGGCTGGACGCTACTGGTGGGCGTACCGATAGGCTTGATTCTGGCGCCAACCTGCTGCATCTGGTGGTTACACTGCATGCGGAAAGAACGCAGCCGCCGCCCTTACCGGGCGACTCATATCTGAGTACTGGTTAATTTTTACAGACAGGTGTAAAGTATTTCGTGTTCGTCGATGTATGGGGTTATTCCGACGACAAACACCCGGCAGATGCTGTGCCCGGTGTGACAACAAAAATAACCGGCACTGCATATTTAGAGTAGTCGCTGAGATTAAAATAAGAACAGGAACAAATTATGAAGCGTTTTATCGCCACAGCCGTATGTGCTGTTTCGACTCTGGTTTCGGCGTCGGCCATCGCTGCCGATACTGAGGCCCTCAGAATCAAAGCCATGGACCCTAAGGTCGCTAAAGCTGAGCGTGTTGAAGCGATCAAGGCCATGTATCCCGATATGCTGAATGAAGATGGTTCGATTCCATCGCGCCGTATCTGTGTGTGGGATATTGCGGGTAAAAATGGCCCTATCTACAATGCCGCAGTCGATCAGGCTGCTCAATTGATGGAGTGGGGCGTTACCGTTGAACTGGATGCTTACACCAGCGAATCTGTTCTGACTGAAGAACTCAAAGCGGGTATGTGTGATGCAGCATTGTTTACTGGCTTACGCGCACGTCTGTTTAACCGCTACACAGGCACCATTGATGCAATCGGTGCGGTGCCAAGCCGTGATCACATGAAGTTGCTGATGCAGGCTATTACCAGCCCGAAAAATGCCGACCGCATGCTTGATGGTCAGTACGTTGTGATGGGTTACGCTCCGATGGGTGCCGCGTATATCTTCGTGAATGACCGCAAGATTAATACGCTGGCGAAAGCAGCAGGTAAACGTGTAGCCGTTCTTGATTACGATCTGGTGCAGGCTGAAATGGTATCGCAGATCGGTGCCAACCCGGTGCCAACGGCACTCGTGAACGCGGGTACTAAGTTCAATAACAAGATTGTAGATGTTCTGGCAGCACCACTGGCTGCGTATCAGGTCATGGAGCTGTACAAAGGGTTGGGGGATAACGGCGGTATCGTTGATTATCCGTTCTCACAGATCACTCTGCAGCTTGTAGGGCGTGCTGATAAATTCCCGAATGAACTGGCGCAGTTGGTTCGCGAAGACTTCCTGACACGGTTCGAAACAATCGAAAAACTGGTCAAAGCACAGGAAGGTGAGATTCCGGAACAGTACTGGATCAATATTCCTGACGACGATAAAGCGGAATATCAGGTTATGATGCAGGAAGCCCGTATTCAGCTGCGTGAGCGTGAATACTATGATGCCGATATGCTGAAGCTCCAGCGTAAGGTTCGTTGTAAGTTTGAGCCAGGACATTTCGAATGTGCTAACCCAGTAGAATAAGCCGGTAGAGTACGAGAACATCACCGGTGATTGAGATAAATACCCAGCATTGCTGGGTATTTTTTTTCTTTCAAATGCTGACATGGCAACGCAAAGTGCGCTGTCGTTTTCAACCCGATCACTTTGAGTGCGCAAATCCGATAGAATAAAACGCTCGACAGGAGCAGGCAGAATGATTCGTCAACTTCCCGTCTGGGTTCTGGCGGGCAGTGTGATGCTGGCGCTGAACGCAGGCTTTATCAATAGCGTCGCTTTACTCTCTTTCGCGAATAATGCGGTTTCACATGTAACAGGGACGGCGACCATTGCAGCGGATGCGCTGGTGTCAGGGCGGTCTGAAGTTTTATTCCATACAGCGAGCATACTTCTCAGCTTTGTAATTGGGGCCATTATCAGCGGTATCATCGTTGGTAATGAGGCGTTGCAACTCGGCCGCCGCTACGGTCTGGCGCTGACCATTGAAGCCTTTCTTCTGTTTTTTGCCTGGTACGCTTTCCGTACTGATCACATGTCGGCGGAGTGGCTGGCGTCAGCGGCCTGCGGTTTACAGAACGCTATGGTGGCGACCTATAGCGGCTCAGTCATTCGTACTACCCACCTGACCGGCATCGTGTCTGATATAGGTTCTGTGCTCGGGAATTTCTTTGCAGGGCGTGGTCTGCTCAGGCAACAGTTGCTACTGCAATTGTCTATTTTTCTCGCCTTTATCCTGGGGGCTGCGGCGGGCACTCTCGGTTTTCAGCAACTAGGTTACGATGCTGTACTGATTAACGGTATCTGGGTTGCCCTGGTGTCTGTTGGATACGCGGTGGTGCTGTTACGGAGTGTCCGTACTTAGCGTTTGAGCCATCGAACCCATAGAGGCACCGACATCCCGTGTACAAAAATACTGAGCACCACTGTCGTCACTACGGTAGGGAAAAGCAGCTGATACCCGGGTAGCTGCTCTGCAAAACCCAACTGCTCAATCACCATTAACAGGTACAGAATACTGGCAATTCCGCGGGGACCAAACCATCCCAGAAACAGCTTTTCTTTGATATCAAGCCCTGTCCCAGTCAGGGCTAATACGACTGGAATGATGCGTATCAGGGTGAGACTGAGGAGTGCGTAAATGACCGTTTCAAGGGTTATCTGTGGCAGTGCATCGGGCACGTAAATAAGACCGAACAGGAAGAACATGACCAGTGTTAATAACTGGCCCTCCGCTTCTCCGAATTCTTTGAGACGGGTAACAACCATAGTGCGCCCTGCGTGTAGGAACAGTCCGGCCATAAATACGGCAATAAACCCGTTTCCGCCGGCGTGTTCAGCGCCGGTGTAGGTTACCAGAGCAAGTGCGACAGAGGATAACCGCTGAAATACCGGATCCATCCAATCATGCCTTCCGGCTTGCTCAAGCAGGTATCCACCAAAGTAGCCCACGGCAATACCTGTTAAGGCCCCGAGTGCAATCTGCTGAAACAGAAAATTACCCCAGTACCATGGATCTACGGTGCTGAGGTCACCGGCACTGGCAATGGCAATAATCAAAAGGAGGAAAGGAAGAGCAAGGCCATCGTTCAGGCCGCTTTCAACTGTGATTGAATGACGGAGTTTTTCTTTGATGGCCGATGCTGAGAATACGCTCTGGGCAAGCGCCGCATCGGTAGGGGCCAGAATCACACCGATCATAATCGCGACCTGCCAATACCCTGGATACAGTAAGAAAGCGACGGCGGCGCCTGCCAGCATGGTTAGAGGCAGACCAATGCCGAGAAGCCGTATCGGAAGATTCTCGAACTTCACCAGATGCGATCTCTGCACCTGACTGGCGTCGGTAAACAGAATTAATGCCAGCGTCAGTTCAGCAATGATTTTGAGTGCACTGCTCTCGATCGCGGGGGCGCTCCAGTCCAGTAATACAGGCCCGCTGATAACACCCAGAAGCAGGAACAGCATGGGGGCAGTGAGCGCAATGCGCGCGATACGTTGGGATATCAACCCGAAGGTGAGTAAACCTGCCGCAAGAATCAGCAGGAGAGGGTCGTTACTCATTTAACGTTTCCTGAGGTCAGTCTTCCCAGACAACCCGTAAAGGTTCACCGAAGTCGTCGTATATGACTTTCTTTTTTGGGCCGGACGAGCGTTTTTCTGTGATTTTCTTCTGGGGTTTGCGTCGGGCATCACGGCGTTCATCAATAGCGCGCAGAACGTCAGACACAGGGGTACGCTCCTGTCGTTTTTCAAACGACATGGCCTGTTCGTTGTAGCGGCCATCAATCAGGCCACTCTCTCCGCGTTCAAATTCGTGGACTTCACCACCATCGCTCAGGTATCGCTCGATATCCTGTTTCAGGCTGTCACGAATCTCTTGCTTACTAGCTCGTTTTTTCATTCTTCGCTTGAATCGCTGCTCGTACCCCAAGGGTGATGGCCATCAGCAGATAGCCCAATGCCATGGACCATTTAATGGTAGCGCAGATCGCTGCGATGGTAACAGCAGGGTCAGTGGGAATGGCTGTTTCAAACAGCAGTGGCTCGTGAATACTGTTCTCGATGATATCCATCAGTGAGGGAATAACACCGAAAATAATCAGAAGATTCCAGCGCCCACCCAAGTCATTCTTCTTAAGTAACCAGGCCGTCAGGGTCACAATCAGGCCGCCATACCAGAGAGGGTGGATATGATCGTAAGTGAAATGCGCCTGAAGACCGGCTTGTTGTACGGCACTGATCGACGCTAACAGTTCCCTGAAGCTGGCCGCATCGTAAGTAAACTGGAATGCGAACAGAAGATGCGATGCATTTGCACTGTGCAAGGTTGATGCAATAGTGGCTTGCGAAATGATGTAGATGGTTGCAAAAGCCAACGCAAGCCATCCACGGCCGAACCAGTTCTGTAGTGCCATTCCCTGTTCCTGAGTCTGTCGTCAGTGAGTTAATCGCTCAGAATGACGACAGGTCAGGCAGTTTGCAAGGATTGTCGCTCTACTTGTTGCGGGAGCTGGTGCCTATCAGTTAAAGAAGGTACGTAACGAATTATCGTAAGAAGCGCTGAGAACTTCTTCAACAGAGAGATCTTTCACCTCGGCGATTTTCTCTGCGATAAAGGGCAGATATTTGGGCGCATTTTCTGTCCCACGGTATGGGACCGGAGTCAGAAACGGAGAGTCAGTCTCCAGAAGCAGCCGGCTCATAGGGGTGGCGGCAACGACCTCGCGAACGTTGTCTGCCTTATTAAAGGTAACGATGCCGTTGATTCCCAGGCAGAAGCCCAGCTCAACCGCCAACTGGGCCAGTTCCATGCCACTGGTGAAGCTGTGAACCACGCCTTTGCGGTTCATCTGGGGGGCGTATTCACGCAGTAGCGCCATGGTGTCGTCGTCGGCTTCACGCGTGTGGATGACGACTGGCAGGCCGGTATCGACAGCGATCTGAAGCTGCTCAGCAAAGACCTTGCGCTGCACGGCACGGTCACTGTTGTCGTAAAAATAGTCGAGACCAATTTCACCTATGGCGACAATCTTCTCGCGTTGACAATGCTCCCGAACAAAGCTGCCAGTTTCTTCGGTGTACTTTTCCGCATCGTGCGGGTGCACTCCCAGTGTGCCATAAACGTCGTGGTGCTCTTCTGTTAAAGCCAGTACTTGCCCCATGTTCTCTGGCGCGACAGCGATTGTCATAAAGCGCTCGACACCAATATCACGACCCTGCTGCAGGATGTCTGATGCCGGTTGTTCCTTCAGATAGTCCAGATGAAAGTGCGTTTCAATGATGGGCTGCTGATAGTTGGGGATATCTCTGCGTTTTTTGGCCATGTCGAATATGATAAAAAGTCATGAATGGGATGATGTGCGATTAAGCAATGACCCTAGGATATTGGTCATTATGTGATCGAAGTCATTATACGGGCCGAAAGGCGAGTATGACAGTTCAGTGTGACGGGCAGAAATCAGGATAGCCGCTTTGGTTAAAAGAACGAGCCCCACACGTGAAGGTATGAACAGTGAGTAGTCATTCAGAACCTCAGATAGAGCATCACCTGAAGCACTTATGTGCCAACCTGGTACGTAATCTGTGTGGACCGTGTCGTTTTTCGGCGAACGATGCTTCCATTGAAGTACTTCACTCCGAAGCAACCGGTACAACAGTCGACAACATCCCCCAAGCTCACTCGCATTCTGAGGCTGACCTCCGCGATGTGTGTGACGATATTGCCAGTGAGTGCCAGCGAATCCGGCGCTTTCAGTCTGTGCTGGGTCACCGTTGAATTATCGACGTTTGTGGTTCAGTAATGGTAAGAAAAGGTGTTGAGTGAGCGCTGTTTGATTGGCGTCACTCAACATACCCGAACAAACGAGTGTTTCTTCAGGCGATCGCTGCCTTAGCGCGCAGAGAGCCATCGGCGGCATTGGCCAATTCCTGACCTTTCACCACGAAGTGGCGAGTGTAGTATTGCTTGTGCTCGTCGTGCTCGTGGAAGTTATGTGGTGTCAGCACTGCGGTCAGTACCGGCACTTCGGTCTCCAGTTGCACTTGCATCAGCCCCTGACAGACGGCATTGGCCACGAAGTCATGGCGATAAATGCCACCATCCACCACTAATGCGCTGCAGGCAACCGCGTCATAGCGACCGGTTTTTGCCAGAAGCTTGGCTTGCAGTGGGATTTCATAAGCGCCGGGTACGGCAACAACATCGATGTTGTCGGTGTTGTAACCGCGTTCTGCCAGACCTTCACGGAAACCGTCCAGGCACTTCAGAACAATGTCGGTATGCCAGCTGGCATGGATAAAGGCAAAGCGGGCTTTGCTTGGGTCAAACGTAGTACTCATATCGTCTCTCTCTCATATCCGGACTGTGACCGTCGGCTCTGGAGTTTCACCAGATCTGCTGACCCTGTTTAACAGGCGCTCGCGGGCTATACCGCCGGTGGGGAATTGCACCCCGCCCCGAGAATGGTTGTTTCCCCTTTGCAGGGGGCGGCCAATATAGGCATATGGGCCGCTCAGGTCAAAGGACGTCTGTTTTGGCGTTCAGAGAAAACCGGTACAATCTCCCGATCATTAACAGGGGGCAACATGGCCGGTCGCTTTGTTCATCTCAGAGTTCACTCCGAGTACTCGCTTTACGACAGTACAATTCGTGTAAAAAAACTGGTTCAGGCAGCCGCAGATGCGGGCATGCCGGCGGTTGCTTTAACGGATCAGGCCAATACCTATGCGCTGGTTAAATTCTACAAAACCGCATTGGGAGCAGGCCTTAAACCGATTCTGGGCGCGGACCTCTGGCTGGAAAACCCCGATGACCAGACGGCGCCTTTCCGCGTCTGCGCTTTATGTATCAATGATGATGGGTACAAAAATCTCCGTGAGCTGGTGTCTCGTGGGTACAGCCAGAATCAGCACTTTGATAAAGCCATTGTTCGAAAAGAATGGCTATTCGAACAGTCAGCCGGTCTGATTCTGTTATCGGGTGGACGTGATGGCGATGTTGGTCAGCGGATCATTAAAGGTAAGCTTGAAGCGGCTGAGGCTCTGGTCGAAGAGTATATGGCGCATTTCCCGGATCGCTTCTATTTTGAGGTCCAGCGCACTGGGCGTGAGGGCGATGAAAATATTGTCCGCGCGGGCATGGCGATGGCCAGTAAGCTGGATGTACCCCTTGTCGCCACCAATGACGTACGTTTTATCAAAGCCGATGACTTTGAAGCTCACGAAACCCGTGTGTCTATTGGTCAGGGCTTTGCGTTGGACGATCCACGTCGTCCACGTGAATACAGTGAGCAGCAGTATTTCCGCTCGGGCGAAGAAATGGAGTCGCTGTTCAGTGATATTCCGTCCGCCATTGAAAACACCGTGGAGATTGCCAAGCGGTGTTCGGTAGAAGTCGAACTGGGCACCTACTACTTGCCGGACTATCCGATTCCGGAAGGTATGAACGAGGACGACTTTTTCCGCAAGATTTCTGAGGTAGGTCTGAATGAGCGCCTGGACGTCATTCTGGCTGGGATACCTAAAGACTCACCGGAATACGCCGAAAAGCGCAAACCTTACGATGACCGTCTGAAGTTCGAGCTGGATATTATTATTCAGATGGGATTCCCCGGTTATTTCCTGATCGTAATGGACTTTATTCAGTGGGCCAAAGATCACGATATTCCGGTTGGCCCGGGGCGGGGTTCCGGTGCGGGCTCGTTGGTGGCCTACGCGCAGAAAATTACCGACCTTGATCCGCTCGAATACGACCTGCTGTTCGAACGATTCCTGAACCCGGAACGTGTCTCCATGCCTGACTTCGATATCGACTTCTGTATGGAAGATCGTGAGAAGGTGATTCAGTACGTGGCCGACAACTACGGCCGTGAGGCGGTGTCTCAGATCGTAACCTTCGGCACCATGGCGGCGAAGGCGGTAGTGCGTGACGTGGCCCGTGCTCAGGGCAAGTCGTTTGGTTTGGCCGATAAGCTCTCTAAGCTGATTCCGGGTGATCCGGGCATGACGCTGGAGAAAGCTTTGTCGACCGAAGCCCTGCTGAAAGAATTCCTCGACGAAGACGAAGAAGCCCAGGAAATCTGGGAAATGGCCCTCAAGCTTGAGGGGATTGCCCGTCAGACCGGTAAACATGCTGGTGGTGTGGTGATCGCACCGACTAAATTGACCGACTTCTCGGCGACAGCCTGTGAACCAGACGGTACCGGTCTGGTGACTCAGTTTGATAAGAACGACGTGGAAGAAGCCGGCCTGGTGAAGTTCGACTTCCTGGGTCTGCGGACCCTGACCATCATCGACTGGGCGCTCGAAACCATTAACCGCAAGCAAGCGGAAAAAGGGTTGGAGCCGGTGGACATCAATATGATTCCACTCGATGACGAGCCCTCCTACAAGCTGCTGAAAGAAGCCAAAACCACCGCGGTATTCCAGCTCGAATCGCGCGGGATGAAAGATCTGATCCGCCGTCTCCAGCCGGATAACATCGAAGACATGATCGCACTGGTGGCCCTGTTCCGTCCGGGGCCGCTGGAATCCGGCATGGTGGACGACTTTATTAACCGTAAGCACGGTCGTGCCGAAGTCGCCTATCCACACCCAGATTTCCAACACGAAACCTTGAAAGAAACGCTTGAGCCTACGTACGGAGTTATCGTCTATCAGGAACAGGTGATGCAGATCGCCCAGATCCTTGCGGGCTACACGCTGGGCGGCGCAGACATGTTGCGTCGTGCCATGGGTAAGAAAAAGCCAGAAGAGATGGCCAAACAGCGGGATACTTTTCGTGAGGGTGCTATCTCGGTGGGGGTAGACCCGGATCTGGCGATGAAGATCTTCGACCTGGTAGAGAAATTTGCAGGTTACGGCTTCAACAAGTCTCACTCCGCTGCTTACGCTGTCGTTTCTTATCAGACTCTGTGGCTGAAACAGCACTTCCCAGCGCCCTTTATGGCGGCGGTACTGACCTCGGACATGCAGACCACCGACAAGGTGGTGGTCTTTATCGAAGAGTGTCGGGAGATGGGCATTGAGCTCATCCTACCGGACGTAAACCAGAGCCAGTACGGCTTTACCGTGAATGATGACGACGCCATCGTTTATGGTCTCGGCGCGGTGAAGGGCGTGGGTGAAGGCCCGATTGACGCCATTATTGCTGCCCGTAAAGACGGCCCTTTCCGTGACATGTTTGATTTCTGCAAGCGGGTTGACCCGAAGAAAATCAACAAACGGGTAATGGAGGCGCTGGTGCGTTGCGGTGCCTTTGACCGTCTTGAGTACACTGCACCGCGTTCGGTGCTGATGGCCAGCATCGAAGATGCCATCAAGGCAGCTAACCAGAGCGCCGCAAATGAAGCCGCCGGCATGTTCGACATGTTTGGTGAAGTCGAAGCTGAAGAGGCCGTCACTGGCGATGTTTATGAACGTCATCGTCGTCTGCGTGACTGGAGCCTGAAAGAGCGCTTACAAGGCGAAAAAGATACGCTCGGTCTGTTCGTCACGGGTCACCCATTCGATGAATATGAGAAAGAGGTCCGCCAGTTAGTGCCGACCCGCCTGTCACACCTGCAGGAAGCCAAAGCACCGCAGAAGCTCTCTGGTCTGGTGGTTGATATGCGGGTGATGAAGAATAAGCGCGGCGACAATATGTGCTTCGTCACTCTGGATGACCGCTCTGGCCGGATGGAAGTCGCACTTTTCTCCGATGTTTATGAACAGGTGCGCGAGGTCGTCGCTAAAGATAAGGTGCTCGTCGTCGAAGCTCAGATCAGCCACGACGATTACTCAGGCGGCCTGAAAGCTACTGGGCGCAATGCTATGGAAATCAGCCAGGCTCGCCTCACTTACGCCAATTCAGTTCGTGTCAGCGTCGATGGTGAGGTCAACCCCGATACCTTCTGTCAGCGCCTTGCTAAGCTACTGCAACCCTTAGAAAACGGCTGCCCTGTGGTTCTGGACTATCGCAACGAAGTTGCGAGTTGTGATATCCGTCTCGATGATCGTTGGCGTATCAATCCAACCGATGAGCTATTACAGGAGTTGAGATACGAATTCGGCGAGGCCTCCGTTGAGCTTGTCTTCAGCTGAGCAGCTGCGTATTGAGTTAACTGAGGCACTCGCACCGGTATTCTCAGAATACCCCGGTACGGCTGTGTATCTCGCGTTGAGCGGCGGCATGGACTCCCGTCTGATGCTCGATTGCATTGCCTCCCGGCCAGAGTGGTGCTCACGGGTGACGGCGATTCATGTTAATCATGGCCTTAGCCCGGATTCAGACCTCTGGCAGCAGGAATGCCAGCGTCACTGTGAAGCCTGTGGTGTTTCTTTCATCGGCCGGAAGGTAACGCTGGAATACAAAGGGCAGGGAACCGAAGCCGCTGCCCGGGACGCCCGCTACGCCGCTTTTCAGCAGTTGCTCCCGCCCCAGGCTCTGTTACTGACCGCACATCACGGTTCTGACCAGGCGGAAACCCTACTGCTGCGGTTATTTCGTGGCAGCGGTTTGGCCGGACTCAAAGGAATGTCACCCAGTCGTAAGCTGACCCGTCACCCTGACGATGAACGCACAGTCGTGCGTCCGTGGTTGGGGTTTACGCGAGAGCAATTGGCCCTGGCCGCAAGAGGGCTGAGTTGGATTGAAGATGATTCTAATCTGGATCAGACCTTCGATCGTAACTGGATCAGGCACAGTTTACTGCCGTCACTGCAGGCCCGGTATCCGTCTATTGAGTCAACCCTCATCGAAACCACACACCACCTGTCCGCTGACCATCAGTTATTGATGGATCTACTCTCGCCGGTATTAGATGAGGCGATCTCAGAATGTAACTGGCCGGCCACTGCCCCCTTTTGCCTCTCTGTCGAAGCAGTTAATGAGCGGTCTCCGCGGGTGCGTTTTCATCAGGTCAGGTATTGGCTTCAGAAAAATGGATTACCCATACCTCAGGGAAAGAAGGTCTGGCACTGGCTGGAACAGGCCTTGAGCGCAGGGCCAGACCGCCAGCCGAGCTTACGGTTTGACGGTGTCGTACTACAGCGTTTCAAACAGCACCTTTATGCATGGAGTGAACAAAAGACGCCAGATAGTGTCGACTGTATACCGGTGACATGGGGGCGGGGTACCATCGCGCCCTTAGAAAATAGTCGACTCTTGCCTGAGGGCTGGTCGGTATTGCCCGCCCGGCAATGTGCGTCGAAAGTTCTGCGCCGAGAAGGGCAACAGACGAAAACATTGAAGAACGTGTGGCAGGAAAACGGTGTTCCGGTCTGGCTCAGAGATGACTGGCCCATGCTGATTTACCAGGGTGATATTCTGGCCGTTCTGGGTTTGATGAATGAATGTTCTCCTGAATGTGAACCGGTAGACATTTTAAGCCTCAAATGGCGCCAGGGCGCTATTTGGAGGGAAACGACTGAATGATATTATGACGTTATCTATGACAGACAGCAGAAAGCAAACTTGCAAAACGAAGCGCTGCTGGATAAGGATGTCTGCAGTAATAAGTATTGTATCGCTGATCTTTCTGGCCGGGTGTGAGGACCAGACCGCAAAAATACTGCGTGGAGAAAAGCCAGTCTCAAATTTATGGTCTGAAATGGGGACTGCCTCTCAGACAGAGGCAGAGGCAAGCGACGATACTTCAGCTCAGAGTAAGTCAGATCAGAATTCTGATCCGGAAGGCGTATCAGGATCAGAAGAGAGTTCTGAGGCTGAAAAGACTTTTCTGAAGACAGTAACGAAAGTAAAAGAAGAGAATAAAAATAAAGACAAAAGGCCCCTGAATTTATCTTTGCCCTCGATGTCCTGGGAGACGATAGGAGGTGACGGTTCTTCTCGCGGCGTGCTCCCCGATGTATTCCGGGAAATACCGCAGGAGTCGACATTGAACTTCTCCGGAAAACTGCTCTGGGATGAATCAGAAGAGGCTAGGCAAATGCCGATCGAAGATACAATTAAAGGCGCAGAGGTAGAACTGCAGTTCTATTTGCCCTGACAGGATAAGCCATGAATCTGTTAATACGTTTTTTTCTTCTCTGGCTGTTCAGCGGCCAGACACAGCATAGCAAGAGCGATACGGTCAGGCAGAGTTACCGCATCCAGCCGCATGATATGGGCTGGCGGAACCATCTTCCAAATTTCCGCTTTCTGAGTTTTATGGAATTAGGAAGGTTTCAGTTCTGGAGAGGGCTTAAACAAGAACTGAAGCGGCCTGCGGGGATGCGTCTGATTGCCGCGCAGGACATGATTTATATCCGCCCGGTAGGTTTTCTCGCCCGGCTGGATATGGAGACCACTCTTCTGGGGTGGGATAAGAAGTACGTATATTTCAGACACGATTTTTACGTGGGGAAAAAACTGGTGGCAACTGGAATCGTGAAGGAAGCGTGTGTCGCCAAAGGAGCAGTTCTGTCCCCGGAAGATATTTTCAGTGGAGAAAGTCCACAGAGTGCTGCGGGTATCGTGGAGAGCTGGCAGCAATTTCAGGCGGAAGTCCGGAGTGCATCGGGACCCCGCTGAGGAGGTCCGATGATAAAGCTATATCAGTTCCCGGTGTCGCACTACTGCGAAAAAGTTCGCTGGGCGCTGGATTTTAAGGGGCTGAAATACCGGAAAATTAATCTTGTACCTGGACCTCATGTGCGCAAGGTTCTGCAGATGGCCTCAAGATCACAGGTGCCGGTTCTTGAAGACGGCAAAGTGATAGTGCAGGGCAGTGCAGAGATTATTGATTACCTCGAATCGAAATACCCCGAACGCTCACTCACGCCAAAAGACCCTTCGCTGGCAGAGCAAGCCAGGGCTTGGGAAGAGCGTCTGGATCGGATCGCTGGCCCAGCGGTCAGAACGTTTAATTATCATTTCCTGTTACCATTCCCGAGAGCAATCGTGCCCTTGCTTACTGCAAAACAGAGCCTGGTAGTGAGCATGATGTTTTACGTTGGTTATCGTAAGCTCTCGAATACCTTACGTGGCTGGATGAACATCAACGAAACCAGTGCTCACAAAGCAATGAACGACATGGATGAATTGCTGAACGAATTGCGACAGATATATGCGAACACCCGATATCTGGTCGGTGATGAATTTACGCGTGCTGATCTCACTGCCTGCGCTTTGTTTGCACCTTTATTCAGACCGAATGGCTATGGCCTTAAGTGGCCGACTGACGTCGAGGAACCCGCCGAAATGAAACACTGGAAAGCGTCTCACGAGCGAGCCCTGCAATCGTTGGCTATTCGCTACGAACAGAACCGTTAAGGCGTCAGGTTTGAGCGAAGATCAGGGTGCCGAGCCCCATCGTCAGAGCGTACCCCAGGGTGTATGCCAGTAGTAAAGCGACGATAAATCTCAGATAAGTGCCAAACGTTAATGCTTCAATCTTACTCATTGCGACAATGCCTGCGGCTGAACCTATGATCAGCAGTGAACCACCCACTCCTACGGCATAGGTCAGTGCCAACCACTCCGCTGGACTCATCACAACGTCTGATTTGAGCAGGGCAGCAGTGAGAGGGACGTTATCGATAATGGATGAAAACAGCCCCATCAGATAGTTCGCCTGCCACGCAGGAAGATACTCATAGACGGCAACAAACGAATCCAGTGCTCGGATCTCTTTCAGCGCGCCGACCACCATAAGAATGCCGAGGAAGAACATCAGGGTATCGAATTCGATACGACGGATATAATCCATAATAGGATCATCCTCAGTATCTTCTCCCATCCCTTTCGCGACCAGGAACATAATGGACAGCCCGGTCAGAAAGGTAAGTACAGGTGGAATATCGAAGAGTACATTGAAGGCAATGGTAGTCATGATCGTCAGCAGGAAAATACCCGCTACGACAATGTCGACCTGCTGTAGGTCGTGCGATGTTTTGGTGACAGTCACCTCGCCGGACATCGGTAACATCAGCAGAGCGATCAGAACGAGAACGGCACAGAAGGCTGGCAGAGAAAGCATCAGCAGGCTGGTAATTTCTGCTTTATCGGCGAGAAATATCATCAACGTCGTCACGTCGCCAGTGATCATGGCCACGCCGCCTGAATTCACAGCAAAGACAGCAATCGCGGCGAACCTCAGTGTCTTCTGAGCAGGTAATTGCAACGAAAGAATGAGAGCGACGGATACCAGTGTCGCGGTAATGTTGTCGGCGAGCGATGAGAAGACAAAGGCAAATAAACCAGTGAGCAGCATCAGTTTTCGTTCGGATATTTGCTGCGGAAGCACCTTGAAAATGGCGCTTTCGATCAAGCCCTTTTTATTAAGGTAAGCGACAAAGGTCATCGCTGCGGTGAGGAACAGCCAGAGTGCGGCAATTTCTCCGATGTTTTCTTTCAGCCCTTCCTCAATCCTATGATGCTCCGGTGTCCCGATGCTGGCGGCAAACAGAATGACCCAGGAAATTGAGCCGAAGAACAATACCGACTGGGCTTTATTAATGTGAATAACTTCTTCGAAGATAATTCCGATCAACGCCAGCACGGCGAGTGTAATCAGAATCCAGGAAACAAATTCAGGCATGAGCGACGCTTATTCAGGGCATGAGAACCTTCATTCTATGCCCATCACCATAGGTGCGAAAGCAGACATATGTCCTAATTGCTGAACAAATTGATCCAGCTCAGAGGCTGTTACGTGAGATCAGTTATCTGACAGGCTGGCGTCATTCCAGTCGCGCAATAGTTCTGCCTGAAGATGAGCAAGCTCCATCAATGCATGCAGTTCGGCAGCTGTATTCTTCTCGCCAGAATAGATAGGCAGAGAGCGGATGCGTTGTACGAGTGCGTGGTCCGGTGATTCCATTTTTTTTCGCTCAAGTGCCCAGCGGATATTGCTGTTCAGCATGCGGAAGAAGGTAATACGAGTTGTCAGGCTGAAGATACTGGCGCTGTCGCTGTGACGGAAGTGGTCGAACTCAATGCCTGCCAGCAGGGCGTTCTTACTCGAGACCCGGATAGATGCTGAGCGCTTAAAATTCAGCACCATTGCCATGACACCAAATGGTTCGCCGGGGTTGATTGTGCCCAAGACTTCTTCTGCGTGATCATCGGCAATGACGTCGAGCTCACCACGCAGCAGAAAATACAATACGTTTGCGCCATCACCTTTATGCAGCACAATTTCATTCTGCTCGGCGGTCACAAATCGCGCCTGCGTCATCAATAACTCGAATTGTTCTGGATCAGTCTTCAGTAGCTCTTTGAAAAAAGTGACGCCGGAAACGATTCTGTGGAGGTTTTCAAGCGGGTACTCTTCCCGGGTGACGGGGCGCATAAAAGATCCTGTTGTCTAACGCACACCTAACGCTCAGGTATGCCCTATGATTTATGTAGCTCCAATCGTAATCCGGCTCAGCCACATACGAACGACGGGAGCATACCACTCGCTTTACGATGAAAATGAGAATCGGCCCGCATTGTGGCAGATTATCGCATCGTCTGATTAAGAGTAGCTCAATATGAAGTCATCGCTGTATAAAATGATGTTGCGTTCAGTGTTAGTGCTGGCGGCGTCTGCCGTGCTCAGTGCCTGTGGAGGCTCTGATCCTGAGCCGTTACCGCAGGTCGGGGACGATAGCGGCCCGACAGGCCCAGACAGCCCTGTCCCCCGTACTCTGGAGGTGGGCAATAGTTGGCATTGGCAGTTACAGGGAGACCTGAATACGGGCTATGACGTGGATCTGTATGACATTGATTTGTTCGATACAGACACCCAGATCATCGACGACCTGAAGGCTCAGGGGCGGGTGGTGATCTGCTACTTCTCGGCAGGCTCCTGGGAGGACTGGCGCGATGATGCGGATGACTTCGAGCAGGCGGCGCTGGGCAACCCTCTGGACGGCTGGCCAGGCGAGAAGTGGCTGGATGTCAGAGCCTCGTCGCTTGAGGCTGTCATGGAGGCTCGTCTTGATGTCGCGGTAGAGAAAGGCTGTGATGGTGTCGAACCCGATAACGTCGATGGTTATGCCAATGATTCGGGCTTTCCGTTATCAGGCAATGACCAGCTTGCCTACAACCGCTTCCTTGCCTCCGCTGCTCACGAGCGGGGGTTACTGATTGGCCTCAAGAATGATCTCGATCAGATCAGCGAATTAGTCGCTGCGTTTGACTTTGCCGTGAATGAAGAATGTTATGAATATGACGAGTGTGAGCGACTGACACCCTTTATCGAAGCTGGAAAGCCGGTGTTGCATGCGGAATACGCTGAGACACTCGTCAACGATCCCGAAGCGCGAGCACTGTTCTGCGATGAAATGGTCGCGCTTGGCTTTAGCTCAATGGTGCTGCCGCTCGAACTGGACGACAGTTTCCGGTTTGTCTGTGACTGAGCCGTTATGGCTCAGTCACCCACCTGACTTTACTCAATACCCAGAGATTTCAGGTACTCGTCATAGCTGCCGTGGAAGTCGACGATCTCGTTGTCACGGATCTCGATAATACGGGTCGCCAGTGATGATACGAACTCACGGTCATGAGAGACGAAGATCAGGGTGCCTTCGTACATCTCCAGTGCCATGTTCAGAGACTCAATGGATTCCATGTCCATGTGGTTGGTCGGTTCGTCCATCAGTAGAACGTTATGGTCGTTCATCATCAGCTTACCGAAAAGCAGGCGACCCTTCTCACCCCCTGAGCACACTTTGACGGATTTCTTGATGTCGTCCTGGTTGAACAGCAGACGGCCAAGAGTACCGCGCACGGCCTGATCGTCGTGCTTATCGGTTTTCCACTGCTCCATCCAGTCGTACAGGTTGCCGCCCATATCGAATTCGTATTCGTGATCCTGTGCGTAGTAGCCAAGGTCGGCGTTTTCAGCCCACTTAATGGTGCCGGCCGTTGGCGTGACATCGCCGACCAGACACTTGAGGAAGGTCGTCTTACCGGCGCCGTTAGCACCGATCACAGCAATCTTTTCACCGGCTTCAATCAGCAGGTTGGTGTTCTTGAACAGCGGTGCTTCGCCATCGTACGAATGTGCCAGACCTTCGATCTCCAGCGCCAGACGGTGGAGTTTCTTCTCCTGATTGAAGCGGATATATGGGTTCTGACGGCTCGAAGGCTTGATGTCGTCGAGCTTAATTTTTTCCATCTGCTTAGCGCGGCTGGTGGCCTGCTTCGCTTTCGACGCGTTGGCCGAGAAGCGCGATACAAACTGCTGCAGTTCAGCGATCTGAGCTTTCTTCTTGGCGTTTTCTGATTGCAGACGCTCGCGGGCTGCGGTCGAGGCAATCATAAAGTCGTCGTAGTTGCCCGGATAAATCTTGATATCGCCGTAATCAATGTCGGCCATGTGCGTGCACACAGAGTTCAGGAAGTGACGGTCGTGCGAGATGATGATCATGGTGCACTTCATGTCATTGATGATGCCTTCCAGCCAACGAATCGTGTTGATGTCGAGGTTGTTGGTCGGTTCGTCGAGCAGCAGGATGTCCGGGTTTGAGAACAGCGCCTGCGCCAGCAGAACACGCAGTTTCCAGCCTGGGGCGACTTCAGACATCGGGCCCTGATGAAGTTCGGTCTCAATGCCCGCGCCTAACAGAAGCTCACCGGCACGGCTTTCGGCGGTGTAGCCGTCCATTTCTGCGAACTCACCTTCAAGCTCAGCGGCGCGCATGTAGTCGTCTTCGGTGGCTTCCAGATTAGCGTAGATCGCATCGCGCTCTTCTTTGATGGCCCACAACTCTTTGTTGCCCATCATCACGGTGTCGATCACAGTGCATTCTTCAAACGCAAACTGATCCTGATGCAGCTTACCGAGACGCTCGCCCGGTGATACGCTGACGTTGCCCGCGCTTGGCTCCAGTGAACCATCGAGGATCTTCATGAAGGTAGATTTTCCACAACCGTTGGCACCGATGAGGCCGTAGCGGTTGCCATCTCCGAATTTGACAGAGATGTTCTCGAACAGCGGCTTGGCACCGAACTGCATGGTGATATTAGCGGTAGAAATCACAGGCACTTCCTGAATTGCGTAGGCAGATTTTGGGACGTATTCAAAGGCCGCGACTATACGCGTTTTCGCCACAGAAAACGAGTCTGAACCCCCACCACATACACCAGAGTACCTGTCGCGGGGGCCTTAATTGAGTGACTTACTTTTTCAGGCGCAGGGTATTGCCCGAGGTGTTCTTAGGATTGCGGTATACCGTCTTTTTGCGCGGTGCAGATGAGCTGCTGTCATCTTTGCTGTCTTTGGGCTGTTCTTTCCGGGCGGTATGCTTCTCAGGCTTGCGATTGTTTGCCTTCTGGCCTTTGGGCTTGTTCTTTTTAGCATCGGGCTTGCCACCGGCATGTTTGATGGCTTTCTTACGCTCTTCCTCACTGGCGAGTCGGATGCCATTCTCCTCGATTATGATTTCCCGTTCTTTGTAGAGCTTCCCTACGGCCATCTTAAACGCACGCTTGCTGACACCGAAGTGCATTTCGATCAGTTCTGCCGGGCTGTAATCGTTCAGGCCCAGAGTGCCGCCGGAGTCTTTGAGCTTCTGCAGGATGCGCTTTGATAGCGAATCGGCTCTCTGATGGCCAATGGGCTCGAGGCTCAGGTCCAGACGCTGGTCTTCCCGTACCTGACGGATAAAGCCCTCGGTCTTCTGTCCAACGCGGATCGCTTTATGAATCTGGCTGTTGTGAAGCACACCCCAGTAGGTGTTATCGACGATGGCTTTGTAGCCAATATCCGTACGTTGCGCGATCAGTAGCTTGACCTTATCGCCCATCTGATATGGGTCAGCAGCGTCCGGCCAGTTCGCGCTTGCTTCGTCTTTAATAAAGCGATTCAGACGTGTAGTGCCGATTAAACGCCCGGTATTGTCGCTGGTGACGTAGACCACGTACGACTGCCCGGCTTCCATGCGTTGCTTCTGCTCAGCAAAAGGAACGAACAGATCTTTCGGCAGGCCCCAGTCGAGAAACGCTCCGGTACGGTTCACGTCTTTCACCATCAGGCTCGCCGCCTGGTTCAGCTGTACCCGCGGGCGCTGTGTCGTAGCGATCAGACGATCATCGGAATCCAGGTAAATAAATACCTCAAGCGTACTGCCGGTTTCTATGCCCTCGGGCACAAAACGGTTGGGCAGGAGCACGCGCTCGCCGCTGTCATCGCTCAGGTACAGGCCCTGAGGCTGCGTGTCGGCGACCGTCAGAGTGTGAAACAGACCGGGTGTCATCATGGGGTTCTCCGTATTTTGAGGGGCGTCAGCGTCTTCACTGACGGTAAAGTGTTTTGATCAGATGCCAGCCGAATTTGGTTTTCACCGGCCCTTGTACTTTTAACAGGGGGCCTTTGAAGACGGCATCGGCGAAGGGCTTCACCATATCGTTGCGACCGAACTCTCCCAGTGAGCCGCCTTGTTTGCCGGACGGACAGGTGGAGTGTTTACGCGCCAGCTTGTCGAACTCAGCCCCTTTGTTGAGCTGTTTCAGCAAAGATTCGGCTTCCTCACGGGTTTTGACAAGAATATGGCAGGCGCAGGCGCGGTTGGCCATGGTGGAAACCTCCGGAATACTGACGGGTCATACAGGTGTGTTACTCTCAGCGCGGATAGTATCACAGGCCCAGAGGTGAGGTACGGGTGGAATTACTGATCATAGCGGTACTCGCCGGGCTGGCTTTGCTTGGTTGGCCCGCAATTCAGCGGCAACAGGCGGCGCGGGTGCTGGCGCTCAGGTATCTGCGGAAGCAGTGTCAGCAGGAGAATCTGCAGCTGCTCGATGACACTGTGTCGCTGGCACGTATGCGTCTTAAGTTTACTAAGGGGCGACCTGTGCTGGTACGAGGCTACGAATTTGAATTCAGTGTCGACGGCGGTGATCGCTACCCGGGCTCACTGGTACTGGAGGGCTACCGGCCGGTATCTGTGGTGCTGGCGGTGCATTCTGATCCACAGGCCTGATTCGCTGCCATCAACAACTTCATACAAGGAACGAGATAATGGTTAACCACGAATCAGAGAAGTCCCGCTTCGTGATTGAACAGGACGGTAAAGAGTGTGTGCTTGATTACGTACTGAAAGGTGATCAAGTGAATTTTACACACACCTATGTCCCGTTCGCTTTGCGCGGAAAGGGGTTAGCTGAAGAACTTGTTAAAACCGGGCTTCAATGGGCTAATGACAACTCTCTTACTATCAAGGCCAGTTGTTGGTATGTGAAGAAATTTCTGTAAGCATTTACAACCTGTCTGATCTGCACACTCGATAGCCTCATCCATAGTGAATTGTGTGTGCTCAGGTATCAGCAGACCTGGCAGGACGTTCACTGATACTTACGAATTTCTGTCCAGAGAGAACTAAATGCTGAATGCATAAGGACTCGAGAAAATCGTCAGTAAAAATAGAGCCATCGGTACCACGCTTAAGCGCGCGGCAGGTGAATAAATTCAGTCATCCAGCGAGCGATGGTTTTGCTGTCATTCGGTTGTTCCAAAGTATTCATTGCCTGAGTTAAACGCTCATCGCCAACGTCTTCGCGGCGGCGCTCCAGTAACCTTCTGAAGTATTCGGGCGTAAATTCCGGGTGCCCTTGAAAGCTCAGGATCAGATCATTGTTATACCAGGCGGCGTATTGGCAGAAGTCACTACCCGCCAGTCTAAGGGCCCCTTCTGGTAGCGCAGAAACCTGATCTTTATGACTGTAAATCAGTTGATAGGCTGGCTGATCATCATTCAGCCACATGGGACGGTGATCAATCTCTGTCATATGATTACCAACTCCCCAGCCTTTATCACTTAAGCCAGCCTTGCCACCCAGCGCATGAGCGAGTAGTTGGTGGCCAAAGCATATTCCCAGCATGCGTTCTTTACGTGAGTGGGCTTCGCGCACCCATTCCATTAATGGCTGAATCCAGTGGTCGGTGTCGTAAACACCGGTCTTTGAGCCGGTCAGTAGGTAGGCGTCGCATTCCCCCGCTGAGGGTAACTCGCCGTCATGAATCTGATAGAAAGTGAAGTTCAGGTTTGGATCAATGCTGGCGAGAAGTTCAGACAACATGACGCCATAGGACACATAATCGCCGATAAGGTCATCATAGAGAACATCACATTCAAGGATACCGAGAGCGGCCATAGATCAATGGGTCCCTTTTGCTGCTGGTTGTATCAACTTTGCCGGATAAGCTTTTTTGAGAGGGAGAAGGACATCTTCGACCCCATGAATCCGTATCTCGAGCATCATAGCAAGCAAGTCACCCAGACGCCCCTGTGGGAACCCCTTTTTTTGCATCCAGAGCAAGTATTCTTCAGGAATGTCGCAAATGCGTTTTCCCTGATATTTACCGAACGGCATGGTCATCTGAACCAGCTGTAGAAGGTGCTCTTTGGTATACATTATTTGGCCTGTATGGATGGTTGGGGCAATGCAACAACAGTTTTGATTCTAAAAAGTTCCCCAGATTCTTTCAAATTGTTAAAAAGTCAGTTAAACCTCATATTGATAGTCTACACTTTAAGAGATCTACCGGGTGATAGAGTTGTTAGGGCGCTCGGACATTAAGTAGTAAGGCTCGTCTGATATTCATATGACCACGGGTCATCAGGGTGTGCCAGAGACAGTAATATCAGGAGTCAGAGAATTTGTATGGTTGTGCTGACCTCAACAGCTGAAGGGAAATATCAGCCTAGTGAGGGATGGAAACGCGTAGAAGAAGAAAGTCGTCGCGCTGGCGTCACCAATGGTGGACGTTTCGGTGCGGCTGATTTGCGTCTGGAAACCATTCTGGAGAGAACCATGCGGGTATTTATTACTACCCGTGCCGCAACCTTTGCGACTGACGTTGAGGGAGCGCTATTCCAGATGGCCCGAGTCCTCAAGGCCAGGGCGGCTGCACTCTATATCGCGACAGACGGCTCAGGAAAACGTCCCGAGCTGGCCGTTGCTGTGTCACCGAATGATACGGAGCAACTGGCGACGGTTATTCGCGATGGATGGTCTATGGAGGGTGGCAGTATATCTCCACGCTGCTCTTTTGCTGATGATGAAAATGCGGACGAAGAAGCATTACGTCATTATCTCGGAGGCAACCGCCTCTCTACTATTCCCCTGTTAAATGACTATGGCGTGACTGGTTGGTTATTTCTCACGTTCGATGATCCTACACAGCGCCTTTCTCCACGTAAGCTGACTCAGCTGGGAACGTTCGCGCAGTTCTGCCTGCTTATGCAGGAACGCCTGCATGTCATGGAAGTACTCGAAGATCGTGAGCATCTTTTACGTCAGACAGAGCGTCTTGCCAATATTGGTTCCTGGTATGACGACGTTGAAAACGATCAGATCACTATTACTCCCCAAACGGCAGCAATTTTTGAGCAGGATGAAAATCTTGAAGTCGTCAGTCTTTCTCAGTATTTCGAGTACATTCACCCCGAAGATATAGAGCGTGTTGCGCAGACACTCACGGAAAGCATGAACGAGTGTAAGCCGTCGGACATGACCTATCGGATCAGCTTACCGTCCGGAGCAGAGAAAGTTATTCACGGCCGTGCTGAAGTTATTGTTAATGCTGAGGGCCGGGTTGTTGCTCGTGTTGGTTCGGTGCAGGATATTACTGAACAGCAGGCACGGGAGAATCGCCTGCGCCTGGCGATGACGGTGTTCGAGTTTTCAATGGAAGGTGTGGTGATTACCGATGCTGACCAGAAAATTGAAGCGGTTAATCCGGCGTTCAGTACCATTACCGGATATTCTGAACGAGAAGCTCTGGGCAAAGATCTTGGTTTTCTTCGCTCCAGTCGGCACAATCGGGAATTTTACCAGCGTATTAACAGTCAGTTGAATGAACGCGGTTACTGGCGCGGTGAAATCTGGAATACGCGTAAAAACGGCGAAAGTTATCCTCAGTGGCTAACTCTGACATTGGTGCGTGACGAACAGAAACGAGTGACGCATTACGTCGGTGTATTCTCGGATATGTCGCGCATAAAAGAGCACGAACAACAACTCAAACATTTATCAAATTACGACTCTTTAACCAATCTTCCTAATCGCCATTTACTGTTGAGTCGCCTCGAAGGTGCGATCGCTGATGCCACGATTAATCAGCGCAAGGTCGGAGTGATTGCGATCGATCTGGATCACTTTAAGCACATTAATGATAGCCTCGGACATCCCGCGGGCGATCGTTTGTTGCAGGACTTTGCCAAACGTCTGCGCCAAAGGTTGAGAGATTCGGATACCGTTGCACGTCAGGGTGGTGATGATTTTGTTGTCGTGCTGGAAAGTGTGGGTAACGTCTCTCAGATCGAGAACGTTGCCGGTATTATTCTTGAGTTGCTCAAGACACCTTTTGATGTGGGGGTTGGTAAAGATTTTTATATCGGCGCCAGTATAGGTGTCACCATGTTCCCGGATCATGGGGCGGATGTGACTCAGCTGCTCAGTAACGCCGATGTGGCTATGTACGAGGCTAAGAAAGAAGGCCGCAATATGTACAAGGTCTACAGCAACGAAATGACTCAGGTCGTTGCTGACCGTCTTGAACTGGGCAACCGTTTGCGCCAGGCACTCACTACAGAAGATGAGTTGAGATTGTATTATCAGCCTCAGGTAGAGCTCACCGAAGGTCGCGTTGTTGGAGTTGAAGCACTGATCCGCTGGCATACGCCGGACGGCGAAATCATTCCGCCGGGGCGCTTCCTTCCTGTGGCGGAAGAGGGCGGCATGATGCCTGATCTGGACAGCTATGTACTGGGCGTCGCCTGCCGTCAGATTGCCAGTTGGCAAAAGGAAGGTATCGATAAGATTACCGTTGCGGTAAACATCACCCAGCCAACCTTTATGGCCGGTGGCCTTGTGGGGCGTCTGACGGCATTGCTGGAGGAAACCGGCATTGATCCCAGCTGGCTTGAGCTGGAAATTACTGAGGGGGCCTTACTGGAACCGAGTTCTCAGGTGCTGGGTACGATTTCGGGCCTGAAAGCCTTAGGGGTGGCTCTGGCGATTGATGATTTCGGAACTGGCTACTCTTCGTTGTCTTATCTGCATCGTTATCAGGTTGATAAGCTCAAGATCGACCGAGGCTTCGTTCAGAGCGTCGAAATTGAAGATGAAGGAAAAGTCATTACCCGTACCATCATTCAGATGGCGAAAGGCCTGGGTTTACAGGTGCTGGCTGAAGGTGTCGAGACGGAAGGTCAGTTGCACTTCCTGAGGGATAACGGCTGTGAAACCTGCCAGGGGTTCTTCTTCAGTCGCCCGGTGCCGGTAGAAGAACTGAGACTTAACTGATGACGTCTCAGCGTTATCGGGCGGTTGTCTGCCCGATAACGACGCTCAGGTACTTACACCTGTACCCAAGACTTGTACCCGAGCAACTTACTCGTAAGTACAGAAGTAAGCCGTCTGACCTGACAGGCGGACTTTGAACTTCACGTTAGCTTCAATCTCGAAGGATTCACCATTAGTGAAGGTCTGCCACTCTTCGCTGCCTGGGAGCAGAGCGTCCATCTTGCCTGACACGATAGTCATGACTTCTTTCTGGCTGGTGCCGAATTCGTAATCGCCTGGCTCCATAACGCCAACAGTCGCTGGCAGCGTCTCGGTCTGCAGGGCAATCGACATCACCTTGCCGTCGAAATACTCGTTTACTTTTAACATTTTAGATTCTCCTGTGGATCTGGCGGGCGATTATACGCAGGCACTGTCCATAAGCGCAAAATAGACGAGCAAAAGCCCCATCATTTGTGTATACTCCGCCACCCTTTTAAATCAGATCGTCGGGCAACACCGTGTCAGCAGCACCCTGAGGGGTGTTCGGGGTCAACAGATGCCTCATTGAGCATTGCACGGACAGCAGAGAACTGACCGTCAACGGTAAGCCCCTAAGCGATTGTACACAGGTGAAAATATGACCGATTCGAACAGCACAGGCTTTGCGAGCCTGGGCCTGCCATTTCCTGTACTCCGTGTTCTTGAAGAGCTGGGTTACGAAACTCCTTCTGCCATTCAGGCAAACAGTATTCCGCCGTTGCTGGAAGGCAAAGACGTTCTGGGTATGGCCCAGACGGGTACCGGTAAAACCGCAGCATTCGCGTTGCCACTGCTGGTACGAACCAACCCAGACTTCCGCACACCACAGGTGCTGGTACTGGCGCCAACCCGAGAGCTTGCTCAGCAGGTAGCGGAAGCCGCTAAAACCTACAGCAAGCACATGAGTGGCATCAATGTGACCGCAATCTATGGCGGTTCAGACTATGGTAGCCAGCTGCGTGATCTTAAGCGCGGACCACAGTGGGTGGTTGGTACGCCGGGTCGTGTTATGGATCACCTGCGTCGCGGCACGCTGAGTCTGGCTGACATCAAGGCCGTCGTGCTTGATGAAGCCGATGAAATGCTGCGCATGGGCTTTATTGACGACGTAAACTGGATTCTGGAGCAGGCACCGGCGAAACGCCAGGTCGCTCTGTTCTCGGCAACCATGCCAAAAGAAATCCAGCGTGTCGCTGAAACTCACCTGAACGAACCGGTACAGGTGAAGATTGAATCAAAGACAACCACCAATGACCGTATCCGTCAGCGTTACTGGTTTGTAGGTGGTGTACATAAGAACGACGCACTGCTGCGTATCGCCGAAACCGAAGACTTTGATGCCATGATGATTTTCGTGCGCACCAAGCAAGCAACGGAAGAAGTGGCTGACTTTATGGCTGCGAACGGCTTCCGTTGTGCGCCTCTGAACGGCGACATTCCGCAGCAGCAGCGTGAACGCGCTGTTGAAAAGCTGAAAGCAGGCAAGCTCGACATGATTGTGGCGACCGACGTTGCCGCTCGTGGTCTTGACGTTGAACGCATCAGCCACGTTATCAACTACGACATTCCACAGGATACAGAGTCGTACGTTCACCGTATTGGTCGTACTGGCCGTGCCGGTCGTGAAGGTGAAGCGATTGTATTTGTACGTGGTCGTGAAAAGCGCATGCTGCGTGATATTGAAAAAGCCACGCGTCAGCCGATTGAAGAAATGCCGTTGCCAAGCGCAGCCCAGGTGAATGCAAAGCGTCGCGAAGCTTTCCGAGCGCGTATTATTGATGCTCTCAACACTGAGAAAAATGCACTTTACCGCGAGATTATTGAGTCTGTACTGACCGAGCATCCGGTCGATGCACTCGACGTTGCTGCCGCTTGCGCCAGCCTGATTCAGGGTGACAAAGCGCTGTTTATTGATGAAAAAGCCGATCAGAAAATGCAGGAACGCAAAAAACGTGACCGCGATGATCGTGAACCTCGTCAGCAGCGTGAACCTCGCGACAGAGGTGATCGCGGTAGCCGTGGCCGTAAGGCGACACCAGACATTAATCCGCTGCCATTAAAAGGTCAGCCAAATGTCGATATGGTGCGTTACATGGTTGGCGTCGGATACGACGACGGCCTGCGTCCGGGTAATCTGGTTGGTGCGGTAGCCAATGAGGCGGATCTGGAAAGCCGTTATATTGGTCACATCGAGATTCTGGAAAATTACTCTATCGTTGACCTGCCAGCGGGCATGCCACCAGAAACAATGAAAACACTGCGCAATGCGCGCGTGTGTGGCCGTGCACTGGAAATTAAAGAGTTTAAAGGCGAGGCGGGTATTCCTGAGCGTAAGCCGGGTGGTCCTAAGCGCCGTGACGGCGGCTTTAAAGGCAAAGGTTCTAAAGACCGTGATTTTAAAGGCAGCCGCGACTTTAAAGACAAGCCACGTAAGCCTCACCGTAAAGGCGGAAACGCGCCTGCACGTAAAGCCGACTGATAAATCTTTTATCGGTTAAATAAGACGACAGGTTTACTTCGTCGCCTTATCAAAAAGCCCCGGGCAGATGCCCGGGGAAGTCTCAAAACACTGATCGTCTCAGAAACAGCCCCGAAAAAACTGCAAGGTGATTCGAGAGCTGTAATGAGCTGTCAGTGACTGATCATCCATGGCCGCATCGAGGGGAACATCTTGTTGCCTTCCGCGGTATACATCAGATTGCTCCGACGTTTTTTCGCGTTGCAACCACAGTTGCTACCATGCTTGTGGGCATGGCGCTCCTGCTTTTCCTTCTCGCGCGCATGGAATTCACCGGCGGTCATAACCTCGGGTGAGTGACTTGCTTTTTCGTTCGCTTCCATGGCTTCCCGCCGCTCTTTGATCATGCTGGCAATCTCTGGTGGCAACACAATCACCCGCGCAGACATAGTCTGGCATTGCGGGCAGAACGCGGGTTTATCGTGGTGCTCCATCGAAGCCAGTTCCTGGAATACACCGTGTTCAGGACATTTATAGTCATAGAGTGGCATAGTTGAATCCCCTTATTAAAGATCCGGTGCTTTCGGAATATCGATGCTGCCATCGAGGTGTTTCTTAGGCCCTTCGGAATTCGGCTGCACGTCAAACTCGAAGATATCGGTTGGTAACCAAAGCGTCGCACAGGAGTTCGGAATATCAACCACACCACTGATGTGACCCTGTACCGGCGCACAACCAATAATGGCGTAACCCTGAGCTTCGCTGTAACCGAACTGGGTCAGGTAGTTAATGGCGTTATGACAGGCCTGACGATAGGCAATGCTGGTATCCAGGTAGTGCTGCTTACCGTCTTCATCAACAGAAATACCTTCAAAGATCAGGTAATCGTCGTATTTCGGTACCATTTTACTTGGCTTAAAGATTGGGTTTTTAACCTGATATTTCGCCATACCATCTTTGATGATATTAACGCGCATGTGAATCCAACCGGCCATTTCAATCGCGCCACAGAAGGTGATTTCACCGTCACCCTGTGAGAAGTGAAGGTCACCAACAGACAGGCCCGCACCATCAACATAGACAGGGAAATAGACTTTAGAACCGCGTGTCAGGTCTTTAATATCACAGTTACCACCGTGCTCACGAGGAGGCACAGTACGCGCACCTTCGGCTGCTGCTTTCGCTTTTTCATCCCCTGATAGGCGACCCATGTGAGCCGTTTCTGCATAAGGCAGTGTTGCCAGTTCAGGGACGCGTTCTGGATCGGTGTCTACTAAGGCTTTTTCACGGGTATTCCACATATCCAGCATTTTTTTGTCTGGCAGGCAGCCGATCAGACCGGGGTGGAGAATACCGGCAAACTCAACGCCTGGAACGTGACGTGAGCTGGTCATCATGCCGTTGAAGTCCCAGATGGATTTCTGTGCTTCCGGGAAGCGATCGGTCAGGAAGCCACCGCCGTTCTTTTTCGAGAAGAAACCATTAAAGCCCCACTGGTTATCAGGGAAGGCTCCGATGTCCAGAATATCGACTTCAAGCAGGTCACCGGGTTCGGCACCTTCGACTTTAATCGGGCCGGATAAGAAGTGAACCTGGCTCAGGTCAACATCACGGACGTCGGAAGCGTCGTCGTTATTTTCAATCTGACCACCGGTCCAGTCATAACATTCAACAATGAAGTCATCACCGGGTTTTACGGTTGCTACCATCGGAATGTCCGGATGCCAGCGGTTGTGAACCTGGTCATTTTCATAAGCGGATTTACTGAGATCAATTTTAATGATGGTATCAGTCATGGTTTTCTCCTTAGGTAGCCTTGGGGCTTTTCGGGGTAAATTCCGGTTCGGAAGGGAATTCAGAGTGCGTTTCCGCAAGGGAAACCGGGAGCAGAGTGATCTGTCGTTCAGACAGAACGCCCTGCAGGTGTGTATTCATAGTGTCGTTGTGCGCAGTGAGGTGACGAGCCACCTCGGTAATAACCAGGTCGCGGAAACGACGTTCGATGGCGCGGGCACCGTACTTACGGAATCCGGATGTCATGACGATAAAATCACGAGCCGCCGGTTCAAGTTCAATACTGGTGTTGTGGCGTTTCAGTTGAGAATTCAGCGACTGCTCGAGGCCTTTAACCAGACTCGGCATATCCTCCGATGTCAGTGCAGAGAAGTACTCAACAATGCCAATGCGGTTGATAAACTCCGTATTAAAATGGCGTTCCAGTGCGCGCTTATAAAGACCACTGCGATTAACGCCGGGAACGGAGTCCAGCCAGCGTAATGACTCCGCGAGGCGGCTGCCGACATTGCTGGTCATAAACACCAGCGTATTGGTGAAACTGATCGACTTCTGTCCTGACGCCAGCTTCAGGGTGCCGTTGTCGAGGATATTCATCAGACTCAGTACCACCGAGTGGTCTGCTTTTTCTATTTCATCGAACAGGACAATGCCCGGGCGCGAGCTTGTGCCACTGATCAGTTCTTCATTAAGTAAGCTGAGGTTTTCTTTGCTGCCCACATAGCCCGGCGGTGCCCCTGTAATGGCAGCACTGTAGTGGCTCTGTGCGAGAGTATTCATATCGATACGACAGAAAGCATCGCTGCGACCGTGAATCGCCTGCGCAACCTGTCGCACCATTTCGGTTTTACCAACGCCGGTCGCGCCGATAAATAAAGCTGAGAGAAGCGGGCGCCGACGGTCGTTAAGTCCGGCACTGATCACATTCAGTTGCGATTCAAGCCGATCAATCACGGCATCCTGACTACGGATACATGCTTTCAGGTGAGCTGATACTTCAGCCGGCTGAAAAGCGAACCGCGACAGAAGCGGTTGGCTCTGCGATTGTGTCTGTGAACGAATGCGATCAGTGACAAAGACCATCGGCAATCTGGCGATTACTCGCCAGCCTCCATTGAGCGCTCTTCAACGGGCAGAGTACCGACCGGGCAATCTGCTACGCCGACTGTTGTGCGCGTCATGGCTTCGACATCGGCCTGGGCTTTTTCAGCATCGGTTACCCAAGTGCGATAGAACTCGAATGGGCAATCGGCAATGCCTTTGTCACCATCGCCCGAGGCATGAACACCGCTGTATCCACGGTGCAGAAGTTTGAACAAATGATTCTGCGACTGATCGTTTTTACGGGCGTCGCGAATCTGTGACACAGATAATTGGGCATACTGGACACCCATGTCTTCTTCGCCACATTCGCCGAGTGTACGGCCATCGAAGCCGATCAGAGCAGAGTGACCAAAGTAGGAATAGACACCGTCGAAGCCTGTTGCATTGGCGACAGCTACGTAGCAGTTGTTTGCCCATGCCATGGTTTTCGCCATCATGATCTGTTGTTCTTTGGCTGGGTACATGTAGCCCTGACAGCGAACAATCAGCTCTGCGCCTTTCATGGCACAGTCGCGCCAGATCTCCGGATAGTTACCGTCATCACAGATGATCAGACTGATTTTTAACCCTTTAGGACCTTCACTTACATAAGTACGGTCACCGGGATACCAGCCTTCAATCGGGCACCACGGAATGCACTTACGATATTTCTGAACAATTTCGCCTTCGTTATTGATCAGGACTAACGTGTTGTAGGGCGCTTTATTCGGGTGTTCTTCGTGCTGTTCACCTGTCAGTGAAAAGATGCCCCAGGTATCGGCCTCTTTGCAGGCAGCTGCGAAGATGTCCGTTTCATCACCCGGGATAGTGGCAGCAGTGGCATACATTTCCTCTTCGTCGTACATGATTCCCATGGTTGAATATTCCGGGAATACGACCAGATCCATACCGGGCAATCCGACTTTCATGCCCTTGATCATGTCGGCAATTTTGCGGGCGTTGTCGAGGACTTCAGCTTTACTGTGAAGACGTGGCATTTTGTAATTAACGACCGCAACACCAACGGTATCTGGGCTACTGGAAATATCACCGTGACGCATAATGTTCTCCGCTTAAACAGAAAGGTATTTTGAAATGGTTTCCTGGTCGGCTTCTTCGACCGGTACGTCCAGTACAATTTTTCCTTTTTCAATCACCAGAATCCGGTCAGCGACATCCAGTGCAAAACTGAGTACCTGCTCGGAAACCAGAATCGACAAGCCACGCTGTGTGCGTATCTGTTTCAGCGTTTTGGCCATATCTTTAATGATGCTGGGCTGAATTCCCTCGGTAGGTTCATCCAGAATGAGGACATCCGGGTTACTTGCCAGTGCTCGTGCGATCGCAAGCTGTTGTTGCTGACCGCCCGACAGGTTGCCACCGCGGCGATGTTTCATTTCATCCAGCACCGGGAAGATGCTGTAGAGGTCAGATGGAATGTTGCGCTCACCGGTGCTGGTCAGTCCGGTTTCGATGTTTTCTTCTACCGTCATGGTCGAGAAAATCATCCGGCCCTGGGGCACGAAGGCCAGACCAGCACTGACACGCTCGTGACTCTTTAATGGCGACAGTTCTTTGTCCGCCAATTTAACCGTGCCTCCCTTGCTTGGAATCATGCCAATCAGGGATTTCATCAATGTGGTTTTGCCCATGCCATTGCGACCGAGAATGGCGATGATTTCGTTCTCTTTAAGGGTCAGGTTCATACCATCAATGATGGTGCTCTGGCCGTAGGCGACGGAGTAATCGTTTAATTGCAGCATGGTAGTTCCCCTTAATGGCCCAGGTAGACTTCGACGACTTTAGGGTCAGACTGCACCCGTTCCATTGAGCCTTCAGATAAAACCTTGCCCTGGTGAAGCACGGTCACCCGGTCGGCAATGTCGGCAACGAATTGCATATCGTGTTCAATCACAAGTACTGAGCGGTCTTTGGTAATTCGGTGCAGCAGGTCTGCTGTCTGTTTACGCTCAGAGACCGACATACCTGCAACCGGCTCGTCCAACATCAGGAGCTCAGGGTCCTGGATCAGCAGCATGCCAATTTCCAGCCACTGCTTCTGACCGTGAGAGAGCAGGTCAGCTGAGGTATCCAGTTTGTCGCCGAGAAAAATCATGTCGGCGATTTCTTTTACTTTGTCGACGACCTCTTTATCGCGACGGAAGAAGAGGGCACCCCAGACGTTGCGTCCACGCGGGAACGACAGCTCAAGATTTTCGAATACCGTCAGGTCTTCATAGATGGATGGGTTCTGGAATTTCCGACCCACACCGGCGTGAACAATCTGGTGCTCGTTCAGCTTGGTTAATTCTTTACCCTTAAATTTAATCGAACCTTCAGTGGCCTTGGTACGGCCACAGATGAGATCCAGTACCGTGGTCTTACCGGCCCCGTTAGGGCCGAT
The DNA here is from genome assembly GCF_984348125.1 of Thalassolituus sp. NCBI lineage: Bacteria > Pseudomonadati > Pseudomonadota > Gammaproteobacteria > Oceanospirillales > Oceanospirillaceae > Thalassolituus > Thalassolituus sp. The sequence goes on along the minus strand of NZ_CFHJLR010000003.1, from coordinate 171,053 downwards.
AATGACGCGGATTTCTTGTTCTTCGACGTACAGCGATAAATCGTTCACTGCTTTAAAGCCATCGAAGGACACAGTCAGACCTTCTACGCTCAAGACAAAGTCTTTTGCTGGAATGGATTTCGTTGACTCAAGCATGTTTGCGCTCCTCAGAAGTCAGGGTCTCTTCGCCGTTATCTGCTTTGTCGGATGAAGCATCTTTCGCTGCAGGCGTTGGTGCCGAAGGTGAATCGTCTTTCTTGCTCATTTTCAGCAGCAGAGGTTCGATGTAACGCTGGTAGACACCGGCCAGACCATTCGGGAAGGCCATCACCACACCGATGAACAGGGCGCCCATGGCAAACAACCAGAGTTCAGGGAAGGATTCGGAAAAGCTGGTTTTCGCCCAGTTCACCAGAAGGGTGCCGTACACAGCGCCGAGGATTGACAGACGACCACCCAGTGCACAGAAAATCACCATTTCAATCGATGGTACGATGCCGACGAAGGTAGGCGACATAAAGCCAACCTGCAGAGTGAACATGGCACCGCCGACAGCTGAAATCGCAGCGGCCAGGCAGAAGATAAAAATCTTGAAGCCAGAGACGTCGTAGCCAGAGAAACGAACGCGCTCTTCACTTTCACGCATCGCGACTAATAAGCGACCGAGTTTGCTTTTAATCACAAAGGCGGCAACAAACAGGGCGAGAAACAGCAGCAGTGCGTTGATGTAGTAGAGGATGTATTTTGCTTCGTCGGTGCGGATATCCCAGCCATGCAGTGTGCGTAGGTCGGTAATACCGTTTACGCCGCCGGTGTAGCCTTGCTGACCGATAATCAGGATGGTCAGGATGGCCGCAACCGCTTGCGTGATAATGGCGAAGTACACACCACCGACACGACGCTTGAACATGGCAACAGCAATGATAAAAGCGAAGACAGCAGGCACAGCAATAACAGCGAACAGAGTAAAGCCAAAGCTGTGGAAGGGTTCCCAGAACCATGGCAGTTCGGTGAGCTGGTTCCAGTCCATAAAGTCCGGAATACCAGGAGTAGACTGAATCGCAGTATTTTCAGGTGACGAGGCTTCCAGTTTCAGGAACATCGCCATGCAGTAACCGCCCAGGCCAAAGAATACCCCCTGACCGAGGCTGAGAATGCCACCGTAGCCCCAGCAAAGAACCAGACCAAGAGCAACGAAAGCGTAAGTGAGATATTTACCCACCAGGTTAAGGCGGAAGATATCCATCGACAGCGGCAGGATCACCAGCAGCAGAACTGCAAGAATGATCATGTGGCTGTACTGATTGCGGGCAATAAAATCGGCAAATTTATTCATACGTTATGCTCCTGCTCAGTGACGTACTTTGAGAGTGAACAGACCCTGAGGACGAAGCATCAGAATGCCGACCACAAACAGCAGGGTGAGTACTTTGGCCATGGAACCGCTGAGGAAGAATTCCATCGTTGACTGGGCCTGAGAGATGGTGAAGGCCGAGGCGACGGTACCCAGAAGGCTGGATGCACCACCGAACACAACAACAAGGAAGGTATCAACGATATATAGCTGACCTGACGTCGGACCGGTAGAACCGATCATGGTGAACGCAGAACCTGCGATGCCTGCGATGCCGCAACCGAGTGCGAAGGTCAGACGGTCAACTTTCTCGGTATTAATACCAACAGCAGCAGCCATCGGACGATTCTGTACAACCGCACGGGTTTGTTTACCCAGACGGGATTTCTGCATCATTAATGCAACACCGACGGTAATCACGATCGTCAGGCCCATCACAAACAGACCATTAACCGGCACTTCAACCATGTCGGTTACCGGGTACGAACCCATCAACCAGTCAGGCAGAGTGACGCCTACTTCACGCGCGCCAAATACGGTGCGGTAGAGTTGTTGCAGAATCAGGCTCAGGCCCCAGGTAGCAAGCAGAGTATCCAGAGGGCGGTGATAAAGATGGCGTATCATCGCCCACTCGACAAAGGCCCCGAGAGCGGCCGTGACAAAGAAGGCCACTATCATGGCCAGAAAGAAGTAACTGCCATAAATACTTGGCAGGTAGTCAGCAAACAGATTTGAAATTATGTAGGTAACGTAAGCACCGAGAATCATAAATTCGCCGTGTGCCATATTGATCACACCCATCTGGCCGAAAATAATCGCCAGACCGAGTGCCATCAGAACAAAAACAGAAAACAGGATAAGTCCGGCAAAACCTTGCATAGCAAAGATGGAGGTAAGCTCGGATGCAGAATATTCGGCAAACATGATGTTTCTCCCCGGTGGATCAGAATTCGGTAGCGGCTGGTGGTTACCGGCGCGCTACCGGAAGGGTGGGCTGAGAAAACTCAGCCCGGGTCATGCGTGGGGTTTTACTGGTAACCCTCAGGGAATGGATCAGGCTCGATCAGTTCATCACTTTCATAAACCACTTTGTACTGACCGTCAGGCTCGGCGAGACCGATGCGGGTTTTCGACCAAAGGTGATGGTTTTCGTGAACACGGACATAACCTTCAGGTGCGGTTGTCAGCTCGATACCCGGTGAGGCTTCACGGACTTTATCGATATCGAAAGAACCGGCTTTTTCGACCGCTGCTTTCCATAACCATGGGCCAAGGTAAGCTGCCTGAGTTACGTCACCGATCACGATGTCGTCACCCCAGCGTTCTTTAAATGCTTTTACGAACGCCTGGTTGTTTTCGTTAGGCAGAGACTGGAAGTACTTCATTGAAGCGTAGATACCTTCAATGTTCTCACCGCCAATACCGAGGATTTCATCCTCTGTGACTGAGATGGTCAGGAACAGTGGCTTCTCTTTGCCCATGTCGATACCGGCCGCTTTCAGCTGTTTATAGAAAGCAACGTTAGAACCGCCTACCACTGAGATGAATACAACGTCAGGCTTTTTCAGCTTGATTTTGTTGATCACTGAGTTGAACTGAGTGTGACCCAGTGGGTAGTACTCTTCGCCCACAACTTTAGAGCCGAGTACGTTTTCGATGTGCTTACGTGCAATTTTGTTTGAGGTACGTGGCCAGATGTAGTCAGAGCCGAGCAGGTAGAATTTCTTCGCACCTTTTTCGCGGGCTGCCCAGTCCAGACCTTCAAGAATCTGCTGAGTCGCTTCCTGACCTGTGTAGATCACGTTAGGAGACTGTTCCAGACCTTCGTAGAAAGTCGGGTAGTAGAGCATACCGTTATACTGCTCAAAGACTGGCAGAGCGGCTTTACGTGACGCTGAAGTCCAGCAACCGAAAACGGCCGCGACTTTATCCTGAACCAGGAGCTTCTTGGATTTCTCAGCGAAGGTTGGCCAGTCACTGGCGCCGTCTTCCTGAATGTATTCGATCTTACGACCCAGTACACCGCCCATGGCGTTGATCTGTTCAATGGCAAGCTTCTCAGCTTGTACTGAACCTGTTTCACTGATCGCCATGGTACCAGTAACTGAGTGTAGAATACCGACTTTAACGGTATCGTCCGTTACTGCCAGCCCAGTGCTGTTCACTTCGTCCGCCAGCGCTGGAACACTTGTATGTGCAAGCATCAGAGCGGCAGGTATTGCGAGTAAATTTTTCAGAAAACCGCGCCGTGCAAGCGCTGTGTTTTCAAAGGTTGGTAGTCGCATAGTCAGGCCTCACTTAGGTAGTTTGTGGTTGCTGTGACCTTTTCAGATTGCCTGTAGCGACGGTTTTGGAACATTCGTTGAACGCTCCACCGGGGTACGTCATTTGACGCATACGAGTTGGCACGGGATATGAATAATATAAGTCGCCAGGATGCGATAACAGATTTTATGAACGCGACAGCAGACTTCCTGGAGACCGGATGGCAAACCCACAACTACTGACTACCCGCCGTAACTACAATCGCTGGGTTGCCAACCAGACCCTCGAAGACTTTGCACTTCGTTTTACGGGTAAGAACGCCCGCCGCTGGTCGTCGGCACGGGTATCCAATACCGCACTTGGCGCAATCTCGTTCCTGGCGCTGGAAGCCATCGGAGCAGCGATTACTCTGGTCTATGGCGTCCATGCGGCGCTTCTGGCGACCATGGTGGTGTCGGCCATTATCTTCCTGACGGCGATTCCCATCAGTTATTACGCAGCCCGCTATGGGGTCGATATTGATCTGCTCAGCCGGGGAGCCGGATTCGGCTATATCGGCTCGACGGTGACTTCGCTGATCTACGCATCTTTCACCTTTATCTTTATGGCGCTCGAAGCTGCCATCATGGCGTCGGCCATGGATATCCTCTTTTCGGTGCCCTTGTGGCTTGGCTACCTGATCAGTGCCTTGATCGTGATTCCGCTGGTAACTCACGGTATTACCCTGATTTCACGGTTTCAGCTATGGACTCAACCCCTCTGGTTTCTGCTTCAGCTGGCGCCGTTCGTGTTCATTCTTTGGCAGGAAACTCAGGCCATCAGCGACTGGATCAACTTTGAATCGCCGGTTGCACCGTCAGAGGGCAACGGCGTCAGTCTGATCTATTTTGGTGCCGCATCTGCCGTCATCTTTTCGTTGATTGCTCAAATCGGAGAGCAGGTCGACTTCCTGCGCTTTTTGCCGGAGCCGAAACCGGGTCAGCGACTACGCTGGTGGACTGCATTGATTATCGGCGGGCCGGGATGGATTCTGATGGGCGCCATTAAAATCATGGCCGGATCATTTCTGGTTGTGCTGGCACTCAGTCACGGGCTGGGTTACGACGAGGCGGGTGACCCGACCCACATGTACGCTGTTGCGTTCAGCTACCTGACCGAATCACCACTGGCGGTGATGGCACTGACGGGGATTTTTGTAGTGCTCTGTCAGGTGAAGATTAATGTGACCAACGCCTACGCGGGTTCAATCGCCTGGTCGAATTTCTTTTCACGTCTGACCCACAGCCACCCGGGGCGTGTTGTCTGGCTCTTCTTCAACGTGATGATTGCCATTCTGGTGATGGCGCTTGGAGTGTACGAATCACTCGAGCATATCTTAGGCATCTATTCGAATGTCGCAGTCGCCTGGGTCGGCGCACTGGTTGCCGATCTTGTGATTAATAAACCGTTAGGCCTGAGCCCGAAGCATATTGAGTTCAAGCGGGCCTACCTTTATGACATTAACCCGGTGGGCTTTGGCGCTATGGTGCTCGCATCCTTGTGCGGCATTTTGTCATTTACCGGTATCTGGGGTGAGACGGCACAGGCGCTGTCTTCGTTTATTTCTTTATTTACTGCGTTCTTTCTGGCACCTGTTATCGCTCTGATCACCGGCGGTAAATACTATCTTGCGCGTGAGATTATTCCGCTGTCACCAGCCACTGAGCAGTTAACCTGCAGCGTCTGCGAGAACGAATTCGACCGCGAAGATATCGCCGTGTGCCCGGCTTACAACGGGCACATCTGCTCGTTATGCTGCACGCTGGAATCACGCTGCCACGACCAGTGCAAAGACAACGCACGTTTCAGTGATCAGATTGCCGCGACGCTGACGACCCTACTTCCCGACCGCTTAGTGCATCGTCTTAATCCTCGTATTCTGCAGTTCTCAGGTTTATTGACCATTATCGGCGGCATCGTTGGGCTCCTGTTCTGGTTGGTGTACATGCAGGCACCCTCTGATAACAGCATGCAGGCTTTGCTTGGCAGTAGTCTGTTGCAGGTTTACGTATTGTTGATGATTATCGTCGGTGTTCTGATCTGGTTATTTGTACTCGCTAACGAGAGTCGCGAGTTAGCGCTTGATGAAGCCACAAAACAGACGGATCTGTTATCGCAGGAAATTGCTGCGCACGAAGAGACAGACCGTGCCTTGCAGCAGGCGAAAGAATTAGCAGAGGCTGCCAACCAGGCAAAAAGCCGCTATCTCGGTGGTATCAGCCATGAGTTAAGAAGCCCGTTGAATTCCGTACTGGGTTACGCTCAATTACTCGAAAAAAGTGACGGCCTGAGCGATAAGCAACAGCGTCAGATAAGTCTGATCCGCAGCAGTGGCGAATATCTTGCTGACCTGATTGAAGGCTTGCTCGACCTGTCGCGTATCGAAGCCGGGCGGCTTGAAATTCGCCGCGATGAAGTCAACCTTAAGCGCTTATTGGATGATCTCGCCGAAATGTTCCGTCTGCAGTCGGTCGCCAAGGGCATTACGTTTACGTACGAGGCCCCGTCCTATTTACCGGACATGGTACGTACCGATGAAAAACACCTGCGCCAGATTTTGACCAATCTGTTGTCGAATGCCGTGAAATATACCGAGTCGGGCGGTGTTTCGCTGAGCGTAAAATACCGTAGCCAGGTTGCTGAATTTACGGTAAAAGACACCGGGCCGGGGATCAGCGCAGAAGAGCACAAAAAGATATTCCAACCGTTTGAACGTATTCGCAAACCTGGCCATCCGCAGCAGCCGGGCACCGGTCTTGGCCTGACGATCAGTCAATTACTTGCCGATATTATGGGCGGTGAAATCACACTGAAAAGCGCACCGGGTTCCGGCAGTACGTTCCGCTTAACCATGATGTTATCCAGCATTGAACGAAAAGTTCACCTTGCTGATAAACCCGCAGCGCCGGCACAGAAAATCATTGGTTATGAAGGCGATAAACGAGTCGTACTCACTGTGGATGATGAACCATCACATCGTGGGCTGATCAGTGAGACCTTATCACCACTTGGCTTCACTGTGCTTGAAGCCTCCGGTGCCGATGAATGCGAGGCTGTGCTTGGTGAGGTAAGAGTCGATCTTCTGTTACTGGATATTTCGATGCCGGGCCGCAACGGTTGGACCCTGTTACAGAAGCTACGTAACGATGGATTTTCGGCGCCTGTGATTATGGTATCAGCTGATGCGGAAGACCGGATTTCTGCCGAAGGTAACGGGGCATTTTCTGAACCGGGCCGACGTTTGAACGATGACTATCTGATCAAACCGATGAAGGATCAGGTATTACTCGATAAAATTGCGCGACAGCTGGATCTGAGCTGGATTTATGAAGGCAGCTCTGAGGATGTCCCGGGTCAGGCAACGGTCGCTCCTCTCACTGATGCGAGGCTACGCGAATTCATGTCATTTTCTCAGCTCGGCTATGTGGCGGGGCTGGAGACATTGATCGAGGCTTGCGAGCAGGAAGAGTTGGACCCTGATTTCGTCAGAGAGCTTAAGCGTTGTATTACCTCGTTCCGCTTTGCTGACGTCCACGCCATGTGCGCCGCGCGCCTGGATGCTCAATCTCCGAAGTCACAAGATAATACTGATGAGCACAGTATTGGGAGTGAAAAACCATGAGTCCTGAAGCAGGCTCGGCTAAATCTGGTGCAACAATTTCTGGCACAACAGCGTCCGGCACTATTCTGATCGTCGACGATACACCGGAATCTCTGGCCTTTATGAATGAGGCGTTGGCTGGGGCAGGGTATACCGTTTTAGTCGCTATGGATGGTGAGCAGGCATTGAATATCGCCCGGTTGATGACGCCAGATCTGATTCTGATGGATGGAGTAATGCCTCGCATGGATGGTTTTGAAACCTGTCGTGCTCTTAAGGCGTCGCCAGACAGCGAAGATGTCCCGGTCATTTTTCTCACCGGGTTGAGTGACAGCAGTGATGTATTAAAAGGGCTTGAGGCTGGCGGCGTCGACTACCTGACTAAGCCTGTGAATCTCGATGAAATGTTAGCGCGTGTTCAGGTACACCTGTCGACCGCGATGAAAACAAAAAGTGCGCGTCGCGCACTTGAAGAAATGGGGCAGCCCGCTTTTGCCTGTGATGTTAACGGCACTTTACTGTGGGCGACGCGCGTCGCAGAAGAGCTTCTGGAAAGCACAGGTGCAGACCTTGAAAGTTGGCAGCCGGTACTAAGCCGGGATCTGCCTTTATGGCTGACCCGCTCGCCGGAACGTAACGCGACCCTGCGACTGACCTCTGAGCAGGCTGAAGTCAGTGTGCGCTATCTCGGGCGCCCGCTGCCCGGTGAATATCTGATGCGTTTCGTACTCAATGAAGAGGTGGCGGCACGGCAGGCGCTTCAGGCGGCATTTGATCTGACAGATCGTGAGACTCAGGTACTGTTCTGGCTTAGCCGTGGTAAGACCAATCAGGAGATTGCCCAGATACTTGAGATGAGCCCCCGTACAGTGAATAAGCACCTCGAGCCCGTATTCCGCAAGCTGGGTGTAGAGAACCGCACTGCGGCCGTTGCCACCGCATTAGCCATATCTGGACAACAATAAGTTGTCGAACTTGACCGCTATATAGCCTCTGGGTAGCTTGGAGCTACATTTACTCAGGCAGAGGCTGATTCTTCATGAAACTGTACGATAACCCCCATGCTCCAAACCCACGTCGCGTCCGTATGGTGCTGGCCGAGAAAGGCATTGCCTACGATCGAGAGGAACTTGATCTCGGTGCGGGTGATAACCTGAAAGAAGAATTCTGCGCCAAGAACCCTTTTGCCAAAGTGCCGGTGCTGGAACTGGATGATGGTCTTTGCCTGTCAGAAACGCCGGCTATTTGTCGTTACCTTGATGAAGTTTCCGATGAAGGCAGCCTCTTTGGGACCACACCAAAAGAGCGCGCCATCATTGATATGTGGGAGCACCGGATGGAGTCTATGGTTCTGTATCCTGCACTGTTCGCTTTTCAGCACATTACTGGCTTCTTTAAAGATCGCATGACGCCAGTCGAAGACTTCGGCAAAGAGAGTGTCAAAAACTTCATGAAGTCTTTGCCTGTTCTGGATGCTCAGCTTGCTAATAACGAGTGGATAGCAGGCAGCCAGTTTTCTATTGCCGACATCACTGCGATTTGTGCCATCGACTTTGCACGCATTGTTAAAGTCCGGGTCGGCGACGAGTACCCCAATATCCAGCGTTGGTACGCGGCAATGAAAGAGCGTCCGTCATACGCGGCTTAAGAGAACTTTTTCGCTCTTTTGGACACAGAAATATAAGCAACTCTACGGATTAGCTATAAGGGGTAACTATGGCAAATTATGCAATTATCAGTGCTAGCCATCGTGATGGCGCACAAAGCCTGCGTCTTGCGCGAGAGCTGAACACACGCTTTTTTGACGGTGGCGCTGAGGTTATAGATCTTTTTAAAGCGGATCTTCCATTGTGGAATGGCGAGCGCGAAGCGAATGCTCAGGTCAAAGAAGTACAGGAAAAAATTACTCAGGCTGACGGGCTGGTGTTTGTGGTTCCTGAGTGGCACGGCATGGCACCTGCCGGGTTGAAAAACCTGTTTCTCTGGTGCAACCACCCGCAATTTGCCCATAAACCTGCCTTGCTGGTCGCAGTATCTGGTTCGGTCGGTGGTGCCTTTGTTGTTGCTGAACTTCGCGGTAGTGGCTACAAAAACTCGCGTTTACTCTGGTTACCGGAGCACCTGATTCTGCGTGATGCCTCTGAGCTATGGCAGGGTAAGGGGCGTGAATCAGATGAGTACCTTGAGAAGCGTGCCCGCTATGCGGTTGATCAACTCAAGACCTACACCGAAGCGCTTGCGCCTCAACGCGAAGCACTGACTGCGGGCCTGGAAGATTTTCCAAACGGCATGTCTTAAGCCGTTAGCCTTGTATTGAGTCCTCAGTGCTAGCTGGGGCTTTGGCTCACTTGATGCAGGTCAAGTGAGCGACACATTACTACCACTGTGCTGAAGCCGCTCTGGCTGATAAACACTTTCTCTTACTTCTCCCTGTTTTCCGTATCTTTTCTTCTGGGTATTACTTTATTTACCCGGACATTTTCCGGTTTTTATCCTTTTCCTTACATTTTCTTCGGTTGGTTTATTCTCATCTACTGGCTTCCTTCAGTGCTCTGTGATGAGCCATTTTCTCTGTGGATGGCAGAATCAAACCTTTTCATGTTTGTTTTCAACTGTAGGATTGTCTAACAATCTAACAATGAGAAGACAGAGCAATGTTCGGGCTGTTTAAATCTGCGAAACCACATACCTTAACCATCGAAGGCGTTGGAGAGTTCACGGTAAATCCGAAAGAGACCATTCTGACTGCTGCCCTGCGTCAGGGCGTTCGTTTTCCTTACAGCTGCAAAGTGGGTGGTTGCGCAACCTGTAAGTGCAAATTGCAGGACGGCCAGGTTAAAGAATTAACCTCAGCGGCCTTTATTCTCAGCTCTGAGGATATCGAACAGAAATACATTCTCGGCTGTCAGTCACAACTGAAGTCTGACGTGACGGTGTTTGTGGATGGCCTGTCTGATGGCACGTCTGTGGCAAATGTGCAGGAAGGAGAAATAACAGCGATTGAAAAGCTTACCGCCGACATGGTCTGCGTCACGGTGACTTTGCCTGAAGAAACCACCTATGTACCTGGCCAATACGCTCTGTTTTCAACACCTGCTGTGCCTTCAGGTTCTCGTAGCTATTCATTCGCGACGCCGCCTCAGGGGAACCATGTGCGTTTCTTTATCCGTGAAGTACCGGGTGGCGAAATGTCTGGCTGGGCGAATCACCATGCCGTTGTCGGCGATAAAGTGACTGTGGATGGCCCTTATGGTGATTTTTATCTGCGTCAGGACGCGGGTGAAAAACGCGGTGGTGAAATGCTGATGATTGCTGGTGGCAGTGGCATAGCGCCGGTACTGGCGATTCTCGAAGACGCCATGAACCACAAAATAGACCGTGACGTGACCTTCCTGTTTGGCGCGCGCACCGAGAAAGACCTGTGTGCGCTTGAAGAAATATCCCGTATTTCGCGCAACTGGTCCGGCCGCTTCCGCTTTATCCCGGTGCTGTCTGAAGAGCCTGAAGGCAGCAGTTGGGAAGGGCGTCGCGGTCTGGTCACGGATGTTATTCCTGAATTAACAGACATTACCCAAACCTACATGTGCGGCCCACCTCCTATGTTGGACGCTGCAGAAAGCTGCCTGAAGAAATTAGGCATGAGCGAAAACGGAATTTATTGCGACCGGTTTACCGACCGTTCGCATACCCAAAAAGCCGGATAAGACAGAATTTAAATCTAACATAAAAGAGCATAACGGAAGGAGAATCCTATGTTCCATTACCTCAAATACTTTCTTTTTCACGCCATTGGTCTGCTTGCCGCAGCGGCAATGTTCCTCGGCGCCGACTGGATTATTTATGGTCTGATCGCCATCTTCGGCGGCTATATCGTACTGGACGCTGTGTTGGGGGATGACACAACGACTCCTGACTTTAAACACCCGGGTATTTTGACTGCGCAGCTCTGGTTAGCATTGCCTCTCCTTTCGTTGATTGTCTTTGCCTATTTCTGGCAGGTGAGTGCCGGTGATCTGTTCGGTCTGGGAGAAATGCTCACCAGCCTGACCGGTTACGATGTTCTGGCAGCTAAAGCCGAGGGCACTTGGGTGTCAGATCTGTGCGCTCTGCTTATGACCGGCCTGATGATTGGTATGGTGGGCACCATTACCGGCCATGAACTGACGCATCGTACCTGGGACCCGACCTCAATGTTTATTGGTCGCTGGTTGCTGGCTTTCAGCTTCGATGTCGCCTTCGCCGTTGAACATGTTTACGGTCACCACCGTTACGTGAGTACGACTAAAGATCCTGCCACTGCACCGCGTGGCCGCAACGTCTATTTCCACGTACTGGCATCGACCATTAAGGGCAACATCAGCGCACTGAAACTCGAAGCTGAGCGTCTACGTAAAATGGGTCACAGCCCACTGTCGATCCGTAACTCGGTACTGCGTGGTTACGGCATGAGTGCCATCATTGTTGCACTGGCATTCCTGGCTGGTGGTGTAGAAACCATGCTGCTGTTTATCGGTGCTGGCCTGTTCGGTAAAGCTCTGCTTGAAATCGTGAACTACATGGAACACTACGGCATGGTTCGTAACCCAGAACTGCCAGTGCAGCCACGTCACTCATGGAATACCAACAAGCGCTTCTCGTCATGGACCATGTTTAACCTGACCCGTCACTCTCACCATCACGCTCACGGTGAAGTGCCATACCAGGACCTGCGCCCATACCCAGAAGCACCGACTATGATCAATGGCTACCTGACTACCATCGTCGTCGCCCTGATCCCACCGCTGTGGCACCACCTGATGACGCCAAAAGTGCTGGAGTGGGATGAGAAATACGCCAGCGACGAAGAGAAGGTACTGGCCGCCGAAGCGAACCGTATCAGTGGCATTAAAGCGCTGACAGAGCATGGCCAGGTATCAGCTCAGCAGGCGTAAGCTTAAAACAGGAACATTGCTTAAATCGAAAGCCCCGGAAACGGGGCTTTTTTTTTGTGTTGGGCCTGGTTTTGATGCTTTTCAGAGTTGTTGAAACCAAAATGCGTGCGGCGCCGTGAAATATTGCTGATGAAATGGCCGGAGAGCAAAACCTAGTCCCGGCAATTGAACGAAAATTTTTCTGATCGTGATCCAGGGCGACCTGTTTTGCGTGCCATGTAATCAGTGATATTGAGCGGGAAACGTCGGATGCGTTGGTTGAAATAATTCTGGAAAGCTTCTATTTACCGAGTTTGGCTAACGAATTTTCTTACAGAGTTTAGGTCTAGCCAAAAATCAGTTCAGCTCTCGATATCGTCTCCGACGGCATTTCGCCAAACAGCTTTTTATAGTCCTGCCCGAACTGTCCCGGATGCCAGAAGCCCCAGTCTGCGGCGATTGAAGAAATAGGACGCTCCTGATTTTCGGTTGCTAACAGAGAACGTCGTACCTGATTTAAGCGTGCAGTTTTTAAGAACTTCAGTGGGCTGATACCCAGAATACTTTCAAAGCTGTACTGCAGGGTGCGGCGGCTGGTATGTGTGAGTTCGCACAGCTCTGTAATGGTAAGCGGTGCATCCTGATTCATGTCCATCCAGGCTTTTACTTTATCGACTACGGCTTTGCGGTGGGCGTAGCTAGTGGCAGGGCGTTTGGCCGGTGTTTCTTTCTTCAGCAGGTCTAACAGGGTGCGCAGAATCAGATCGCGTTGTAAGCGTTGATGAAGGTCGGGTGTGTCTGGGTTGACCAGTTTGCCGAGCAGTTCGCGTACATGCGCGAGGTCCTGTTCAGGAATCGCCAGACGCGGGTGTTCGTGCAATGATAACCCCTGAAGATTCAGTTCATCATTTTCTGCGGCGGCCAATAGTGCATCCGTGCGGATCACCAGACCATAAATGTCGAACTCATTCGGTGTGATAAGTTCAAAATCACAGGCGCCGGGGCGGCACATGATCTGGTTGTTATCGACTTCAAGGCCGTTAATCCGGCAATCAGCAGGTTCAGCAGAAATTCCTAACCAGATGGCATCAGGCCAGACATTGCATTGCTGGCGCAGCGCCTGACTGGTGTGTTCTTTAAAGACCTGCATGCCTTCCAGGGCGATCTCATCAATGCGCCCATAGAAGTGGCCGCCGGAGAGCTGGTCGTATTCCTGCTGCCAGTTGGTGAGGTTGCGGGCGTGAAGATCGGCATCACATGCTTCACTCGTATTCGCTGCGTGCAGTGGTTCAGTGCTCTGAGTCAGTGCATCGAGTGTCTGTTGTTGGTGCATTTTCTGCTCCCCGGCTCGGTAACGGTACTGCATCTGTCCGTTATTAAGTCTGTGATCTTCTGTATTACAGTCATCCTAACCAGCTGAGAGGCCCGTGGCATCAGCTTTTCAGAGGTTCTGAAAAACTTTGCCAAAATTCGATAGGCCGCTGGACTATCTCTCGCACTACTCCTTCGTATGACACAGCAACAAGTGTTCCCGTCTGGCTCAATAAGGACGGGAAGCGAAGGAAAAGTATGAAATACAGCTACACCGCCGGTCAGCAGACCTGGCACTTTGAGAACCTGGCAGAAGTGATGGCGAAGGCCACACCAGCCCGCAGCGGCGACCGTCTTGCAGGGGTGATTGCACGTTCAGCAGAAGAGCGGGTGATCGCGCAGATGGTTCTGGCCGACGTTCCACTGAAGCAGTTCCTGAATGAAGCTTTGGTACCGTACGAAGACGACGAAGTGACCCGTCTGATTATCGACGAGCACGATGCTCAATCATTCTCAGCGATCTCTCATCTCACCGTTGGCGATTTTCGCAACTGGCTGTTAAGCGATATGGCCACACCTGAGGTATTAGAAGGTGTGCGTGCGGGTATTACGCCCGAGATGGCGGCGGCGGTATCGAAGATTATGCGCAACCAGGATCTGATTCTGGTCGCTAAAAAATGCTATGTAAACACCGCCTTCCGCAACACCATTGGTTTGCCGGGGCATTTATCGACACGTCTGCAGCCGAATCATCCCACTGATGATGTGAACGGCATTGCTGCCAGTATTTTAGATGGCCTGTTGTACGGCAATGGCGATGCGGTAATCGGTATTAACCCCGCTACCGATAACGTTGCTCAGGCGATCAAGCTGATGAAACTGATGGACGAAGTGATCTGTAAATACGAGATTCCTACTCAGTCCTGTGTGCTCACCCATGTGACGAATACGATTGAATGCATTGAAGCAGGTGCGCCGGTCGATCTGGTATTTCAGTCGATTGGCGGTACGGAAGCGACCAACTCTTCCTTCGGTTTTAATATCGCAACACTTGCCGAGGCCCAGGACGCCGCGCTGAGTTTAAAACGCGGCACGGTGGGTAATAACGTTATGTATTTCGAAACCGGGCAGGGCAGCTCGCTCTCGGCCAATGCCCATCATGGGCTGGATCAGCAGACTTGTGAAGTACGTGCTTATGCCGTCGCGCGTAAATTTAATCCGCTGTTAATTAACACCGTTGTTGGTTTTATCGGCCCGGAATATTTATTCGACGGTAAAGAAATTATCCGTGCCGGTCTTGAAGATCATTTCTGCGCAAAATTACTCGGCCTGCCGATGGGCTGTGACGTCTGTTACACCAATCATGCCGAAGCCGACCAGAACGATATGGACAACCTTCTGACCTTATTGGGTGTCGCCGGTTGTTCGTTTGTGATGGGCATTCCCGGCTCTGACGACATCATGCTGAATTATCAGACCACCTCTTTTCACGATGCACTTTACGCCCGACGTGTGCTGGGCAGTCAGCCCGCGCCTGAGTTCGCGCAATGGCTTGCGCGTATGCAGATCATGGGTGATGCCTTTGTATTAAACGACGCACTGCCTGATGCATTTGCCCGTTCACTTAACTCACTGCCGCCTGCTTCCGGTCAGCACTGAGGAGATGACGATGAAAAATAATTCAACTGGTGTTGTAGAGAATCCCTGGCGTCGTCTGCGCGAATTTACCGATGCGCGTATTGGCTTAGGGCGTGCCGGTGTCAGTTTGCCGACCAAAGAATTACTCGAATTTCAGTTATCGCATGCCCGTGCGCGTGATGCTGTGCATTTTCCATTGGATTGCGATGGTCTGATCACAGCCATTGAAGGCTCTGAGGTGATTAATAGTCGTGTCGCCGATATCCATCGAGTGCACAGTCGTGCATCTGACCGCATGGAATACCTGCAGCGTCCGGATTTAGGACGTCGCCTCAATGAGCATTCCCGCAGCTTGCTTCAGCATGATATTTCATCTTCCGAAAGCGGCGTCATCAGCGAATATGACCTCGGTATTGTGATTGTTGATGGGCTGTCGTCATTAGCCGTACAGCAGAATGTGGTGCCATTTATCGAGACATTGCTGCCGCAATTACACGATTACTCACTGGCACCCATCACTATTGTTGAGCAGGGCCGGGTCGCGATTGGCGACGAAGTCGGTGAGCTGCTGAATGCTCGCTGCGTGATTGTGTTGATCGGCGAACGTCCGGGGCTCAGCTCACCGGATAGCCTGGGTCTGTATCTGACCTATAAGCCCCACGTTGGCCTTACCGATGCGGCCCGTAACTGTATCTCGAATATCCGCCCGGCAGGGCTTTCTTACACAGAAGCGGCCCGTCGTACTCAGTATCTACTGGATGAAGCCCGCCAGCTGAAACTGTCGGGCGTGAACTTAAAAGACCGAACCCAGGATAACGTGATTGAAACGGTATCCGGCAATAAGAACTTTTTAATTTCGTGATTTTAAAAACCTGAATCGCAAACCAATTTTTAAACCAACTTTAAATGATCTGAAAAACGGAGAGACCATTATGTCTGAACCTAAAGTTAATCAGGAGTATCTGGCCCAGCGCCAGTTAAAACGCGGTACTGCCGGCTGGATTCTTCTCGCAGGTCTTGGCGTATCGTATGTTATTTCCGGCGATTTCGCCGGCTGGAACTTTGGCCTCGCGGAAGCGGGCTGGGGTGGTTTTGCCATTGCTGCCGTATTGATGGCGATTATGTATTTAACATTGGTATTGTCACTGGCAGAAATGTCGGCGGCGATTCCGGCGGCAGGCGGTGGTTATTCCTTTGCGCGTCAGGCGATGGGCCCATCAGGCGGATATTTAACCGGTCTCGCGGTACTGATTGAATATGCGCTGGCACCTGCGGCGATTGTGATCTTCATCGGCTCGGCTTTTGAAGAGCTCACTGGGTTAAACGGCCCTCTTGTCTATGCCGGTTTCTATCTGGTGTTTATTGGTATTCATCTGGCCGGTGTCGGTGAAGCCTTAAAAGTCATGATGGTGATCAGTGCTCTCGCGGTATTCGCGATTCTGGCGACAGCCGTTGCCCTGATAGGCGACTTCGACGCGAGCCGTCTGTTTGATATTGCTCCGACCGCAGCCGCTGGTGCTTCAGAAGTCCTGCCATTCGGCTGGTACGGTGTGTGGGCGGCGTTGCCGTTTGCCATGTGGTTGTTCCTGGCAGTAGAAGGTGTACCTCTGGCGGCAGAAGAAGCTAAGAACCCGGCGAAAGATGTTCCCAAAGGTATTATCGGTGCCATGGTCTTCCTGCTGTTTACTGCGCTCCTGGTTGTGGTTCTGCTGGCGGGTGCAGCGGGTGCTGAAGCTATGGGTGGCAGTGCGGTGCCATTGGTTGATGCTCTGAAAGTAACTGGTAATGAAAATCTGGCGACAGCGGTGAACGTACTGGGTCTGGCGGGTCTGATCGCGTCTTTCTTCTCGATTATTTACGGCTACAGCCGTCTGGTATTTGCCCTGTCTCGTGCGGGTTACCTGCCGAAGTCACTGTCGGTGACAAGTGAGCGTAAAGTGCCATCACGTGCCTTAATCGTACCGGGTGTTCTGGGCTTTCTGGCTTCCTTGAGTGGCGAAGGTGATCTGATGCTTGCCATGGCGGTCGTTGGTGCCACTGTGTCTTATGCCCTGATGGCACTGAGCCATATCCTGCTGCGTGTACGCCAGCCAGATATGCCACGCCCGTATAAAACACCGGGTGGTGTGGTGACTTCAGGTATTGCGCTGGTGCTGTCGCTGATCGCTCTGACCGGTGTGTACGCTTTCGATCCTCGTGCCTTCTTCTTCACTGTGGTGCTGTTTGTGATTGGTGCGGCGTACTTCTTCGGTTACAGCCGCAATCATCTTGTTGCCAAGACTGCGGCGGAAGAGTTCGCCATGCTGGAAGCGGCGGAACATGAACTGGAAGACGAACCTGAAACAACACCTTCTATGGCAACGCCGAAAGCTGCTTCGTAAAGTAGTATCTTAAGAAATGTCTTAAGTAGTCCCTTTAGTTTAACCCGCAGCGCTCTGTTACTTCGGTGACAGAGCGCTTCTTTATGGGCGTCGTCTGCGTCAGGGTCTGGGTCTAGGTTGCCCTGATAGCATGCCTGAATTGCATATACAGGCTGGCCTTCGTACCATGCCGGTTTACACGATTGAGCCCCTTTGCCTTGTCTACCTCACAGCCCACTTCTCAGGTGAATGCCCATCTGACGTCAGAACAGCAAGCCGTGGTTGCACACCGTCATGGACATGCGCGAGTGATCGCTGTCGCCGGGGCTGGCAAGACATCGACATTGACGCATTTCATTCAGGCGAGACTGCAGGAAAATGTGCCTGCGCGGCGGATGTTGGTGTTGATGTACAACAAAGCGGCGCAGGAAGATTTTCAAAAGCGTCTGACATCACTTGTCAGGGGACAGTCGCTGCCCCAGATTCGGACATTCCACTCATTAGGGCTCAAGATTTATGATCGCCTGATCACTATGGGGGCGTTGCCGCAATGGCAGGGGAAAGTCCTGTCAGACGGAGAGACCGAGAACATTGTCTGGCGCTTGCTACAGGAGATAGCAGACGATGACACCCGTCAGGATATTCTTTCCCAGCGGCGCAAGTGGGTAGAACCCGCGATGGCATTTCTTGATCTGGTTAAGTCAGGGCTATTGCCCGCGGCCGATGTTCTGGAAACCCTCGATTACCCACCAGAGTGCCGGATCTTCACTGAACTCTTTTACCGCTTTGAAGACTGGCGCCGGTCGAATTACCGCATCAGTTACTCTGACATGCTGTACGACCCTGTGATGTGCTTACGATCGCATCCTGAGTTGGCCGATCACTTTGGCGGTCACATGCAATGGATACTGGTCGACGAGTATCAGGACATCAATGATGTTCAGCAGGCGCTTCTTCATATGCTCTGGGGTGGGCGCGGAAATGTCGTCGTGATCGGTGACCCAGATCAGACGATTTATGAGTTCCGTGGCTCAAAACCCGAATTTATCGTAAGCCGGTTTGCTCAGGAATTTGGCGATGTGACGACGTATCAGTTGCCTCATACCTTCCGCTACGGCCATGCCCTCAGTTTCTGTGCTAATCACTTGATTTACCACAATCGCGAGCGCGAAGCAGTCACGGGTCTGTCGCATTCGACGACGCCCGAGACGCGGGTAAAACTGCACCGGGTACGGAATGAAGCTGCTTTCAGTATTAAGTTAATCCGGGATGCCATTGAGCAGGATGAGAACGCAGAGATTGTCGTTATCCACCGTATCTGGTCGTTGTCGGCGGCATTGGAGCTTGGTCTTCTCAAGGAAGATATTCCTTATCACCTGGATCACAGTCGTTCGGTTCTTGAGGCCTGGGAATTACGCATTTTCTGGTTATTACTGGAGATTGCGTCCGGACGTTTTGCAGAGCGTTCAGTCCGCAGTCGGGAAGACAGTTGGCTGCACATACTGACGACGCCTTTTCCAAAAGTAAGACGAGCACTCCTGGAACGTATTGCTCAGAAAATGGGCGCTGTGACTCATGGTTACGGCGAAGCCTTGATTGAGGCGCTTCCGGACGATCTGAGCAAATGGCAGATACAACAACTTGAAACGCGTGCGCAGATTATTTCAGCCGCAGAACTGACCAATATGAAGGGTTGGCGGCTGCTGAAAGATTATGCAGAGCAGACTGAGCTGGAAGAGGGCATTCGCGATAATGCCTTCAGTGCACAGCAGAGCGATGATCGCATAGAGACCATTCGCGCCTTCATGAGTTACGCTCGTACGACCGACCTCAGCGCCAGTGAATTATCGGAACACTGGCGTGCACTGCTGCAGAAAGTAAAAGCGCAGAAAAACCACTCAGATCAGAGAGTCACCCTGACCAGTGCGCACAAAAGCAAGGGTAGGGAGTGGGATACTGTGATTATCCCGGGCCTGAATGGCCAGTACTTCCCGTACCATCCTGAGGGGGAGTTCACCACAGCAGCCGATGTCGCCAGTGAACGCAGACTTCTCTATGTCAGCATGACCCGGGCGCGGAAGCAGCTGCATCTGTTAGCGCCGGATACGCCCGAGAAACCTCTGCGTGAGTGTTCAGAGCGTGAGATGCCGAGTACCTTTGAGCGTGAACTGGGTGTTTCACGATCGAAAGACTTGCTCGAGGCAATAGCCCGGGGAGACAGTACCTACGTTCTCCGCGGTCAGGACGGCTATCAACCACAATGGCTGGGGACGTACCTTGCGCACCTCGGCGCCGGGGATCTTGAAGTACGTTTTGAAGTACCCGCTTCGTCGACTGTCGGGCAGGTTAAACGCCCGGGCGGTGTGATCGACAGCAAATTCAATGATGATAAAAAGTTGACCAGAATTGTGCATGACACCCTGGGGACAGGAATTGTTATCAGTGAGGACAGCGATTACCTCAAAGTCCGTTTTGACAGTGATTCCAGGGTGCGAACACTCTCAAGAAATGCCGTCATGGACAAAATCCGCTTGCTGTGACGGTTTTCCTCAGCGCGTGGCTTGTTATACTGGGGCCACATTCAGCCCAGTCGGGCAAACAATTACGGGAAACACTATGACCATCGAACAAAAGAAAGTCGTTACTATTCACTATAAAGTCACTGACGTTGCCAGCAACGAAGTGATCGACTCTTCAGAAGGTGGTCAGCCAATGACGTACCTGCACGGTGCGCAGAACATCATTCCAGGCCTGGAAGCTGCACTGGAAGGCAAGCAGGTGGGTGACGAGCTTGAAGTGACCATCGCTCCTGAAGATGCTTATGGCGAATACAGCGATGAGCGTATCCAGAAAGTACCGCACGAAGCTTTCCAGGGTGTTGAGAAAGTAGAGCCGGGTATGGCGTTTACTGCTCAGACTGAACACGGCCCAATCAACCTGATCGTTACCGAAGTTGACGAAACTGAAGTGACTGTTGATGCAAACCATCCGCTGGCAGGTAAGTCACTGGCGTTCTCTGTAAAAGTTGAGAGCATTCGTGAAGCGAGCGAAGAAGAACTGCAGCACGGTCACGTGCACGGCGAAGGTGGCGTTCAGCACTGATCTTCGTATGACAGAGCAGGCCAGGCGCTGGTCTGCTCTTCGCTGACTTCTCATCCCTCTGTCAAAGCCGACAAATTCAGACCCTCCCGCCTTATTTACCAATACTGTACATCTCACTGCACACCACTGGTGCGCCCCTCTGAAATACCAGTAATCATGCACCATTCGTCAGCATTAATTTGTACATCAATCTTGATCTGAGTCGTATTTTCTCTGTAAGAACTGCGACCTCCTGCGCCACCGGATTGAAGGTTTAACAGGCTGTGATAAATTAAAAGTCAGACGGCAGAAACAACCTGGAGATTTGTTAGTACAACGGCAACTTTTCAGGAATTAGGCTGTCTTCAAGCATGCCCTGTTCAACAGGTTGAACATCTGGAGGAAATGCAAATGAGAAAAGGCAAAATAGCGGCGTATCGTCGCAAGTCAATGGTATTTGGTGGTCTTCTTGGTGCCGCCTTTGGCGTTGTAATCGGCAGCATGGTGGGCGCGTCCCTTGAAGCTGCACTGACAGGCTTCTTCGGTGGTTTGATCCTGGGAGAGATGATTACGTACGGTCGTACCTTTCCGGTACATCATCACCCTCACCAGACAAAAAAATAAGAATTCTGCGCAGCGGTCTTGGGCAGGCTGCTGCGCCTGTTATTATGTCCTGGCACTGACCACACAGGACGAGTTACCTACGCATGCCCGTCGCCCCGGATCTTCCCGAGAAATACTACCTCGATAACTTTTATTTTGTTCTCAATCATGTCGCGCAACTTTACGCAGACATTATTAATGAGGACGAGCGTACCTTTTACGACGATTTTATTGGGCTGTCGGAAAGTGCACAGTGTCTATATGCTCGCTTGCTCAGTCGCCGTGGGGACTGGTTCAGGCGTGACAAACTGGCGTACGCAGAAATCCCCGATATCACTGCCGCAGCAGTCGAATTACAGCGCCAGCGTTTTCTCGAAATCTATGACCTTCAGTCGGGCGGATTGCCCCAGGAAGATGACTGGCTGAATCTGTTCACGCGTCAGGAACTGGCCACAGCCATACAGACGTCTACCGGTCAGAAAGTGCCAACGTCGCTGCGCAAGCAAGAGTTGCTGGCACGCTTCGAGGAAAACAGCGAGAAGCTCGTTGCCGGTCTGCCTGACACGGAGATTTATTGCGTTTACGGAGAGCAGGAGCTGGACACCTTCCGGCTGCTTTTTTTTGGCAATCTTTATCAGGACTTTACGGAATTTGTACTGCGGGATCTGGGGATTTACCGATACGAATCTTACGACCTCAATGCGGCCAGTCGTTGGTGTCATCAACGTAGTGATCTTGAAGCACACCGGCTGTATTACGCTTTGCGTGAAGAGGCCGGAGACCTGAAGGATCACAGCAAAGAAAACCTGTGCCGGATCGCCGACAGCTTGCCGGCGTCCGAAGAGCCCACTCTCAGGCGGCGACGTCATCGCTTTCTGGTCGATATCGGGCGCCAGGTAGAACGGCTGGGGTATTCTGATGACGCTCTCACTATCTATGAGCGCAGCATGCGTCACCCGGCCCGGGAGCGCCGGCTCAGGATATTAGTTGCGCAAGGGCAGCAGGAAGACGCTGATAAGCTGGCCTTCGCCATGGCGAAGGCTCCCTTCAACGAAGAAGAGCACCAGTTTTTACTTTCATTTGTGCCGCGAAAAATGAAGCACAACCATGAACTGTGTCAGCGTCTTGCAGAGCGGGTGTCGGCTCCCTTGGAAGACGTTATGACTATGCCGGCTGAAACGCGATTATCGCTTGGTGTTGAGCGCGCAGTGGCTGCTGCATTTGAATCGGAGAACCCCGGTGACCGGCTGGTGTACTGCGAAAATCTGTTAATTCCTGGGATGTTCGGCCTGATCTTCTGGTCGGCTATCTATGCTGAAGTCCCTGGTGCGTTTTTCCACCCATTCCAGATCCGGCCATCAGACCTTTATGAAGCGGACTTCGTGACATTGCGCCAGAAAGAGTTTGATGTCTGCTGGCAGGCATTAGAATCCGCTGACAGTCTTTTAGAGAGAGCTTCAGAAACCTATCAGCAGAAGCAGGGCATCGCGAATCCGTTTGTGCATTGGGCGGTGCTGACCGAAGACCTGATTCGTTTGTCTGTTGAGCGCATTCCTGTGGCCGTGTGGCAGGGTGTATTTCGTTTTATGCTGCAAGATCTCAGACAGCATAAAGCCGGCTTGCCAGACCTGATCCGATTCCCCGCGAGTGAGGGCTTCGAATTATTGGAGGTAAAAGGGCCGGGAGACACCTTACAGAAAAATCAGAAAGTCTGGTTCGCCGAGTTCGAACGCTTAGGCATTCCAGCCAGGGTGATTCGTGTAAAAGACGACCCCACCATTATGGGGGGGGCGGTCTGACTGGTGATAAGCCGGGAGACGAGTGAGGAAGAGTAACTCTGCGCTCAGGCTGCTTTAACGCCCTGACTGATGGCGATATTCAGTGCAGTCACAATCGACTCCAGACTGGCTGCCAGTGTGTCGCCGTCCTGAGCAGCTGCTGTGAAGCGCTGCCCCTGCAGACTGATCTGAACAAACGCCATTGCCTCGGCGTCTGAGCCTTCGCCGAGAGATACTTCTTCAAACTGCACTACCTGAAGATCCAGCCCGGTCGTTTTGTGCAGTGCATCTCCAAAGGCGCTGATACTGCCGCTGCCTTTACCGTGCAGAGTGATCAGGTTCTGACCGTCATTCAAAGTCGCCTGAATCGTATGGTGCAGGCTGTCATGCTCGGTCTGATAACCCGACAGTTCGTAGTGACCGCCCCGAGGCATAAAGGCCTGACGGAAAATGGCGACAATCTCATCACCGCTCAGTTCACGAGCTTCGCGCTCCGATGCTGACTGAATGTGCTGCGCCAGTTCGATCTGCATCCAGCGTGGCAGAGTCACTCCTAACGCCTGTTCGACGATATAACTGGCGCCACCTTTACCCGACTGGCTGTTCACGCGGATAACCGACTGGTACGTACGGCCAATGTCCTGTGGATCAATCGGCAGGTAGGCAACATCCCAGTGCTCTTCCTCGCTCTGCTGCGCAAGACACTTACGGATAGCGTCCTGGTGGCTTCCCGAGAAGGCCGTATAAACCAGCTCTCCCAACCACGGGTGGCGTGGATGCGTTTTAATGTTCGTGCATTCTTCGACGGTCGCAATGATGTCATCAGCAATACTGATATCCAGCTCGGGATCGATGCCCTGGCTGTAAAGGTTCATGGCCATCGTCACTATGTCCATGTTGCCTGTGCGCTCGCCGTTGCCGAGGAGCGTCCCTTCGATGCGGTCGGCGCCTGCCAGTAAGGCAAGTTCTGCTGCGGCGACGGCACATCCACGGTCATTGTGGGTGTGAATGCTCACGGTAATGCTGTCACGCTTATCGACATTGCGGCAGAACCATTCAACCTGATCAGCAAAGACGTTCGGCATGGCAGACTCTACCGTGGCCGGCAGGTTGATGATGGTTTTGTTTTCTGGCGTTGGCTGCCAGACATCGATCACGGCATTACACACTTCTGTGGCAAATTCGACTTCGGTGCTTGAGAAGCTTTCCGGTGAGTACTGGAACACCCACTCTGTATCAGGAAATTTTTTCGATTCTTCCATCACCTTCGTTGCACCTTTGCGGGCAATGTCGATGATGCCACTTTTCTCGAGCCCGAAGACTTTGTTGCGCTGCACGGGCGAGGTGGAGTTATAGACGTGCACTACAGCCCGGCGTACGCCGCGCAATGCTTCGTAGGTGCGTTCAATCAGTTCATCGCGTGCCTGTACCAGTACCTGAACAGTGACATCTTCTGGTATCTGGCGGGCCTCGATCAGCCAGCGGGCAAAGTCGAAGTCAGGTTGTGACGCCGATGGAAAACCGATTTCAATTTCTTTAAAGCCCATGCGCACCAGCAAGGCCCACATCTGTTTTTTCTGCTCAACGGTCATAGGATCAATAAGCGCCTGGTTACCATCACGTAGATCCACAGAACACCAGAGTGGCGCTTTGCTCAGGGCGTTCGATGGCCACTGGCGGTCGTCAAGCGTCACGCGCGGAAAGGCGCGGTATTTGGTGTGATTGAAGCGTGGGTTCGTAGGCGTCGTCATTGTCGTATCCGTTATCTGTCCGTTGGTTCTGAATGGGTAGTTTCAGTTGGTTTCGAGACTGTATGGCTGGCCTGTAACTGCCTTGTGAGTGTTACTTCGGTCAGCCTTTTGAGCTTTCCGCCACCGGGCTCTGATTGGAGTCACCGGCTGCCTTCACAGTATGGATATAGTGTATGCCTCTTTTTGCGAGTAATGATTGCAAATATGCCTTTTAAAACCTTAAATTGAGCAATAAAATACTTTTATTGCAACTTTTATTGGTTAGATATTGCTTTCAAAGGCGGGGCGATGGCTAAAACAACTCCTGTGGTGCTTGATCGCACCGACCGACACCTCCTGGAGCTCCTGCAGCAGGATGGCAGTCTCAGTAATCTTGAGCTGGCGGATAAAGTCGGCTTGTCGCCCTCGCCGTGTTCGCGCCGGGTGAAAGCGTTGGAGGATAGCGGGCTGATCACGGGCTACCGGGCGTTGTTAGACGCCCGTAAGCTTGGCCTCGACCTGCTGGCACTGATCAATATCAGCATGGACCGTCATACCCCAGAGCGTTTCAATAACTTCGAGGAGAAGCTGACCGCCTGCCCGGAAGTGCTGGAGTGCTATCTGATTACCGGCCAGTCAGCCGATTATGTGCTTAAGGTGCTGGTAGAGGACATGGACGCCTATCAGCAGTTTCTTTTGGGCACCCTGACACGGATTGAAGGCGTCAGCGGCGTACACTCTTCATTTGTAATGCGTAAAGTTGTGGACCGTACTGCGATTCCAATTCCCCGATAGGGTCTATACTTCGGGATACATTACAGAATCTGAGTGTCGCCAGTGACTTCGATCGATAAAAAGCTCACCCTTCAGGTTGTAATCTGGAGCCTTCTTGCCGGACTCGTTTTCAGCGGCATACAGATGGTGGTGGACTATCGCGATGCACAGAAAAATTTTGATCAATCTGTTAATACCCTGTTAGAGCGATCTACCTCTACGGCTGCGCTGGCACTGTATAACTATGATCAACGCAGTCTGACCGCAGGGCTCGATAGTATGCTCACCCACCCTGGGGTTGTTGCTGCCCAGGTCAGCGAAGTAAATACTGACTTTATGATCCGTCAGGGCAGTGTGTCTGGTCGTCAGGAGTTACTGGAATTCACCACCGAGCTCTTCGTGCCTCAGCAGTATCGCACGGCCAACGCCGCGCCGCCGTCGGTCATTGGGGAAGTCACGCTTTTTGCTGACAAATCTGAGATCAACGCAGGTTTCGAGCGCCGCGCAATCATTGTGCTTCTGGCAGATCTGGGCCGCACAGTGACACTGATCGTTGTTCTTTTGATTGTACTTCGTTTACGTCTGACTGGGCCGGTCCGACGCCTGACCCGGCGCTTGATCGAAACCGACATTCATAGTCCTACTCAACTTAATATCGAAGTCGAGGAGTCGCTGGCTGGTACAGAGCTGGATGACCTGACATCGAAGATGCGTGATCTCTTATCGGCGATGCAATCGCAGATGGAGCGGCGACAGGCCGCTGAGCAGAAAGCGAAGCAGTTGAATGAGCAGTTGGAAGAAAAGGTACATGCCCGAACGCGCGAACTGCACGAGAGTAATACTAACCTGCAAGCCAGCCTTGATCAGTTGCAAAAAATGCAGGCGCTGCTTTTGCAAGCCCAGCGAATGGCCTCTCTGGGGCATCTTGCTGCCGGCGTCGCTCACGAAATCAATAATCCTGTCGCTGTGGTTTACAGCAATATCGCGACGTTGAGTGAATATCTCAGTGAGTTGATCAGCCTCGCCGAAGAGTATCAGCATGCCGAAGATAAAATTAACGATAACGAATTGCGCTTAGCGCTGGAGAAAATGCGCGAGGCGATTGACCTGGCCTTTGTGAAAGACGATGGGCCAGAGTTAATTTCAGCATCGAAACATAGCCTTGAGCGTGTCCGGAACATCATCAGTGAACTACGAACCTTTGCCGATTCTGATTCTCTCGCGCGGGAGAAAGTGCGGCTGAATGATCTGTTACGCGAAGCTGTTCGTACCGTCGATGGCTGCCAGAGAGATGAAATCCGACTGATCAGTCTGGTCGACGAGGATCTTGAGGTCGAGGTTGTGCCATCGCAAATGCGATTGATCCTTGGGAAAATACTGGAAAATGCCTGTGAGGCAATGCCAGCGGGCGGCAACATCGAAATTGCTTCAGAAGTCGATGATGCCAACATCAACCTGGTGATCAAAGACAGCGGGTGCGGCATGAGTGCTGGTGAACTGGAAAAAGCGATTAACCCCTTCTATAGCAGTAAAGCCGTCGGCGAAGGAACCGGCCTTGGCCTGACCGTCGCTTACAACCTGATGCTGAATCAGGGCGGCGAATTGAGCATGGCCAGTGAGGAAGGTCACGGCACTATGGTGGTTCTTAAGTTTCCCAGAGATAATGTACTCTTCTGAACGGCTCCTCTGATTGAACCCATTCCACGGTTAGGGTAGTTTCCAGCTGAACTGCTCTGACAACGGAAACACGTCATGTCTAAAAAATCTTCATCTGGTGGTCTGGTTTATTCCACTGAATTCGGTCGTGCCTGCCCGGGTTGCGGCGAGCCTGTTGATCAGTGTGTCTGCGATCAGGAGCAGGTGCCCGAGGGCGACGGTATTGTCAGGGTCGCGCGTGAAACCAAAGGTCGCGGCGGCAAGGTCATGACTCTGGTGTCGGGCGTGCCTCTTGTTGGTAGTGAGTTGAAAACACTGGCAAAAGAACTGAAAAAGAAGTGTGGTACGGGCGGTGCTCTCAAAGATGGTGTGATTGAGATTCAGGGCGAACAGCGTGATCTGCTGGTCTCTGAGCTGACTAAGCGTGGATTTACTGTCAAAAAAGTAGGGGGCTGATATTGGCCAAGGCTCTGATTGTCTATGCTCATCCCGCGCATCAGCGCTCGCGGGCGAATCGTGCTTTGTTAAACAGGATCAGTGACCTGCATAACGTCACCGTACATGACTTGTATGAAACCTACCCGGATTTCTTTATCGACGTAGAGGCCGAGCAGAAGCTGCTTCTGGAACACGACGTTATCGTAATTCAACATCCTGTTTACTGGTACAACATGCCAGCGCTTTTGCGTGAATGGCAGGATCTCGTACTCGAATACGGCTATGCGTACGGGCGTAAGCAGCAGCGTCTGGCTGGAAAGCAGATGTGGGTCGTATTAACAGCCGGCGCGCCTGAGCATACCTACAGTGAAACAGGTGTTAATGAGCGCCCACTGAGTGATTACTTTCACCACTATCCGCGTATGGCCAACGTCTGTCATCTCGATATGAAACCAACCTTTGAGGTGTATCACGGACGCCACTCTCCGGATGAGGATATAGATAAAGCCGCTGAGCAATATCGGTCTTGTCTGTTGAAGTACCTTAAGGAGTTCCCGACCGATGCATGAAACTGGTTTTCTGATGCAGGCGTTCGTGTTTCTGGCCGCGGCGGTTATTGCTGTACCTATTGCTGCGCGCCTGGGGCTGGGGTCTGTTCTCGGCTATCTCTGTGCCGGAGCGGTTATCGGGCCGTTTGCGCTGGGGTTGATTGGTCAGGACATTGAAGAAGTTATGCACTTCGCTGAGTTCGGTGTGGTGATGATGCTGTTCCTCGTGGGGTTGGAACTGGATCCATCAAAGCTCTGGCGTATGCGTGTGCCTATTGTCGGTATGGGTGGGTTGCAGGTCGTACTCACTACTGCCGTGATTGCCGGTATAGCGCTTATCTATCTCGACAACTGGCAGCATGCGGTCGTCGTCGGCATGGTTCTGTCGTTATCATCTACCGCAATTGTTCTTCAGACCCTGAACGAAAAAGGTCTGATGAAAAATGACAGCGGCCAGTCCGCATTTGCCGTGCTGCTGTTTCAGGACATTGCCGTCATTCCTATGCTTGCCGTGCTGCCGTTGTTGGCGGTGGCTGAGGTCGGTACTTATAGTGATAAACATAATCTGCCGGGCTATCAGAGTGCTCTGATGGTATTGGGTGTGGTTATCGGGATCGTTGTTGTCGGTCGCTGGCTGAGCCGCTCGGTATTCCGCATTATTGCTGAAACCCGTCTACGCGAAATGTTTACTGCGACAGCACTCTTTCTGGTGGTCGGCATTGCTTTACTGATGGAGCACATTGGTCTGTCTCCGGCGCTGGGTACGTTTGTCGCTGGTGTGGTTCTGGCGAACTCTGAATATCGCCATGAATTAGAAGCCGAGGTCGAGCCTTTTAAAGGGCTGCTGCTGGCGCTCTTCTTTATCTCTGTGGGCGCGTCTATCGACTTCGCTCTATTGATGGAAAATCCGTGGCCAATTCTTGCGATGGTTGGCGGACTGGTGCTGGTTAAGCTGGTGATTCTGCTGGTACTGGGTAAGGCCTTCGGCCTCAGTAGCCGCAGTAATGCCATCTTTACTTTCTCGTTGGCGCAGGCCGGTGAATTTGCTTTTGTGCTGTTCAGTTTTGCATCTGCGCAGGATGTATTGCCGCCATACATTATTGACCCACTGACGCTTGTTGTTGCTTTATCGATGGCACTGACACCATTACTGTTTGTTATCAATGAGCGCTTTGTGTTGCCGCGCCTGCGCGGAGTGAAAGCATCCGAACGTCCCCACGATGCGATTAAACAACCGGAAGGGAAGGCGATCCTTGTAGGGTTTGGTCGTTTTGGCCAGATTGTAGGGCGTCTGTTGCGTATGAACGGCTTTGAAATTACCGTACTTGAGCACGATGCTGCTCAGGTGGATCTTGTCCGTAACTTTGGCCACAAAGTTTACTACGGTGATGCCGCCCGGATGGATCTGCTGGAAACCGCAGGCATTGAAGACGTGGATTTGCTGGTACTGGCGATTGATGATCATCAGCGGATGTTGAAAACCATCCATCAGGTTAAGCGTCATCATCCGGATATTAAGATTCTGGCGCGAGCCGCTGGGCGCCGTGAGGCCGCTGAATTAATTCACGCCGGTGCTGACCATATTGAGCGGGAAACCTTTGATTCGGCGCTGTCGATGGGCCGTATGGCACTTTCGCTGATGGGATTCCGTGCCTACCAGGCACAACGAGCGGCACAGCTGTTTAAGCACCACGACAAGAAGAGCCTGTACGCTCTTAGTGAAGTAATCGAGGACGATAAGAAGTATCTGACGGTTGCCAAACAGCACGCCACCGATCTGGAAAAAGTGCTTAAGTCAGACGATCAGGCGAATACCGAACTCGACGACAGAGGCTGGGACAGTGGCAGTTGATCCTGTGAGTCTGTGCGGCCTCGACATTGCCGATGATGAGGCGGGAATGGCCTGTGCGCTTGAGCTGGCAGCTCTGGCTGCAGAGCAGGGCGAAGTGCCAGTAGGGGCTTTGATCGTCAGCGACGGCAAAATCATTGGCGTCGGATCAAATTCGCCGATCACTGGTCTCGACCCAACTGCTCACGCGGAGGTTAACGCGATTCGTGATGCTGCACAGCGGATCGGAAACTACCGGCTGAGTGGCGCGACGCTCTATGTCACTGTCGAGCCCTGCAGTATGTGTTCAGGTGCGATTATTCACAGCCGGATCGGGCGGGTGGTTTACGGCACTACCGAGCCCAAAGCGGGCGTGGTGGAAAGCGCTGAGTGCTTCTTTGAAAAGCCCTTTCTGAACTGGCAGGTAGAGGTCGTGGGCGGCGTAAAGGCTGAGCAATGTGCTACCACCATGACCGAGTTTTTTGCTGCGCGAAGAGCAGGTAAAAAGAAGCTCAAGAAAGCCTCGCCTGCGGCAGACTGAATTTTAAGTACTTTGCGCTTCAGAGCAGGGGTGGAATAACCGTCACGGGCACATCGGAGTCCTGAATGCTGTCGTTGTCGGTCTCGTCTGCGACAACCTGTTCTTCATTCCAGATCAGAACATCGTAATAACGACGGATATTCTGAACATAGGTCACTGGCTCCTGGCCACGCGCATAGCCATAACGCGTCTGGCGGTAGTAGCGCTGCTGAGTCAATAACGGCAGTACCTTTTTCACATCGATCCACAGATCCGGGTTACGCCCCAGTTTCTCCGCCAGTCTGCGGGCATCCTCAAGGTGGCCGAAGCCGACGTTGTAGGCGGCCAGCGCCATCCAGGTGCGGTCCGGCTCGCGCACTGACTCATCCAGACGCTCGCGTAACCCAGCGAGGTAACGGCTACCGCCAGCAATACTCTGTGATGGGTCGAGGCGGTTGGTAACGCCCAGTTCCCCTGCGGTTCTCAGGGTCAGCATCATCAGGCCTCTGACGCCTGTGAATGAACGCGCGCGTGGATTCCAGTGACTTTCCTGATAGCCCATAGCGGCGAGCAGGCGCCAGTCGAAACCGTGTTTCTCCGCGGCTGCTTTGAAGTCTTTCTCGTAGCGCGGCAGGATCTTGCGGCTATGACGCAGGAATCGATGAGCGCCGACATAGTCAAACTGCCCGACGTGACCATAAAACCGCTCAGACAGTTCGGCCATGAGTACGCCGGTCTCGGGGCGGTAGAAAAAGTCGAAAGTCCGGTCGCGCAGAGAGTCATCTGCGCGGCGCGGCATAACCCAGGCAACGGTCTGAATTTCACCCAGAGTAAATGCGACATCGAGGTTCGGAAGGTACGAACGCATGAGGCGAAATTCGTTCGAGTTCACCAGCGTAAAATCCAGCTCGCGGTCAGACACCATCTGCAGCAGGTCAGACGCATCCAGCTCGCTGGTTTCCCGCCATGAAAGCGAGGGCAGCTCGGTTTTCTGCCAGTGCCTGAGCGTACGTGCGTGCCGTGACTTAGCCGGAACCATCAGGCGCCCGGTTTGCAGGTCTTCAATCGATTCAGGTTTTGTGGTGCGCAGACGGTAAACGATCTGCTCTGATATTGAGGAGTAGGTTGGGCCATACACAACCGGGTAGCCTGATGTCTGCTCTTTGGTGAACCCCGCTGCTGATATATGTGCATCGCCATTTTCGAGAGCTTCCATGGCTGTTTGCAGATTATCAACGACCATCAGTTCAAGCTCTACGCCCAGGTAATCCGCAAAAGACTCGACGAGTTCGTACTCGTACCCTGTCGCGCCGTGGCGCTCTTCATAATAGGTGGTGGGATTGTTACGTGTAACAACGATCAGACGACCATCTTCAATAATCCGGTCGAGCAGAGTGGGGTGTCGGCTGCTCACAAGCAGTGCAACCACAACGAGTGTGGTCAGTACACGTCTTGTATTCCTTATGGTGTTCAGCAGCCTGGTCATAAGTATTTTACATCTCCCTTGGACTTGAGAGTTTAGCTCCTGTGAATGAGTTAAAACAGCGATGCGGGAGAATTTTACCTTCGCCTTAAGCAGTGAATTGCAGGTAGTACTTTGAAATATATACAGAAAATAGAGTTTGTCTGGCACAACATGCCACTCTGACCTCAGGAACAGACTGTTCTTTCAGTCATATCTGTTTTTCTATTGCTTCACCTTCCGTATGGCAGATGAAGGGCTGATCCAGTACAATTCGGCCTCATTTTTTTCCTGTTATGAGTCGAACCACCATGCTTGAGCTGCGTGGCGCCCCGGCGCTTTCCTCATTCCGTCAGAACAAAATCCTTAACAAGCTGCAGTCAGCGGTGCCAGCAGTAACCGGCGTGTACGCCGAATTCATGCACTTTGCTGATCTGAAAGCCGATTTGAATGACGCTGAACTCACTGTCCTTGAGCGCATTCTGCGCTATGGGCCAAAGGCTGAGCAGAAAGACGGAGCGGGTGAGCTGTTCTTAGTCGTACCGCGTTTTGGCACGATTTCGCCATGGTCTTCTAAGGCAACCGACATCGCTCATAACTGTGGCCTGAGCAATGTGGATCGTCTTGAGCGTGGTGTTGCTTACTACGTTGAGGGTGCAACAGCAGCTGACCGTGATGCCGTGGCTGCAGCACTGCACGACCGCATGACTGAAGTGGTACTTGAAAACAGCGCCGCCGCTGAGAACCTGTTCTCTCACGCTGAGCCTGCGCCGCTGAGCACCATTGATATTCTGGGTGGTGGCCGTGATGCACTGATCGCTGCTGACCAGAACCTGGGCCTGGCTCTGGCCGACGACGAAGTCGACTACTTGGTTGAAAACTACATAAAGCTGGATCGCAACCCGACTGACGTCGAACTCATGATGTTCGCCCAGGCGAACTCCGAGCACTGCCGTCACAAGATCTTTAACGCCAGCTGGACGATTGACGGCGAAGACCAGGACAAATCCCTGTTCGCCATGATCAAAAACACTTACGAGTGTTACAACGAAAACATCCTGTCTGCGTATAAAGACAACGCCTCTGTGATCCGTGGTCATCACACTGGCCGTTTCTTCCCCAATCCAGATGGCCGTGAATATTCTTACCATCAGGAAGAAATGCACATCCTGATGAAGGTTGAGACCCACAACCACCCAACCGCGATTGCACCGCACTCTGGTGCAGCAACCGGCTCCGGCGGCGAGATCCGTGACGAAGGCGCAACTGGCCGAGGCTCTAAGCCAAAAGCGGGTCTGACTGGTTTTACTGTATCTGACCTGAAAATTCCGGGCTTCGAACAGCCATGGGAAAGCCAGTACGGCAAGCCTGATCGCATCGTATCTGCCCTCGATATCATGATCGAAGGCCCTATCGGTGGTGCAGCATTTAACAACGAATTCGGTCGTCCGAACCTGTGTGGTTACTTCCGTACGTTCGAACTGCAGCACGATGGCGAAGTTCGTGGTTACCACAAGCCAATCATGATTGCGGGTGGTTACGGCAACATCCGTGACGAGCACGTACAGAAGGGTGATATCCCTGTTGGCGCACGCCTGATCGCACTGGGTGGCCCTGCGATGCAGATTGGTCTGGGCGGTGGCGCTGCCTCGTCTATGTCTTCTGGCCAGTCGAATGCCGACCTAGACTTTGCCTCTGTACAGCGTGAAAACCCAGAAATGGAACGTCGTTGTCAGGAAGTTATTGACCGCTGCTGGCAGCTGGGTGACAAAAACCCAATCGCCTTTATCCACGACGTAGGTGCGGGCGGTCTGTCTAACGCCTTCCCGGAGCTGGTATCTGACGGCGGCCGTGGCGGTAAGTTTGAACTGCGTAACGTACCAAACGACGAGCCGGGCATGAGCCCGCTGGCGATCTGGTGTAACGAATCTCAGGAACGCTATGTAATGGCCGTTGCGGAAGAAGACATGGACGCGTTCGACGCTATTTGTGCCCGTGAGCGCTGCCCATACGCCGTAGTCGGTATCGCCACCGAAGAAGAACACCTGACCGTGACCGACAGCCACTTCGACAACAGCCCGGTAGACCTGCCCTTAGAAGTCCTGCTGGGTAAGGCTCCACGTATGCACCGTGACGTTGCGACCCGTGGCAAAGCCGAAGAGAGCTTCACCAGCGCCGGAATAGACATGACGGACGCCGCTAAGCGCATCCTGACGCTGCCTACCGTGGCGAGCAAATCTTTCCTGATCACCATCGGTGACCGTTCTATTACCGGTACCGTTGCGCGTGATCAGTTCGTTGGCCCTTGGCAGGTGCCAGTGGCTGACGTTGCCGTAACGACCTCGTCTTACGACACCTACGCCGGTGAAGCGATGGCGATGGGTGAGCGTACCCCTGTTGCACTTATTGACGCACCAGCATCTGGTCGTCTGGCAGTGGCCGAAGCCATCACCAACATCGCCGCAGCACCCATCAACAAATTGGCTGACATCAAAATGTCGGCTAACTGGATGTGTGCAGCGGGTCACGAAGGTGAAGACGCCAAACTGTACGACACCGTAAAAGCCGTGGGTATGGAACTCTGCCCAGAGCTGCAGGTAACTATTCCTGTGGGTAAAGACTCTATGTCGATGAAGACCCGTTGGAATGATGCAGGAGAAGACAAGGCCGTTACTGCGCCTATGTCACTGATCATCACCGGCTTCGCGCCAGTGTCTGATGCACGCAAAGTACTGACGCCAGAACTGAAGCGCATTGACGAAGCCTCTGACCTGATTCTGGTCGATCTGGGTCGTGGTCAGAACCGTCTCGGTGCTTCCTGTCTGGCACAGGTATTCAACCGCGTGGGTGATACTGCGCCGGATCTGGATGACGCAGAAGACCTGAAAGCCTTCTTCGCTGTGGTACAGGGCCTGAACGCTGATCGCAAACTGCTGGCATACCACGACCGTTCAGACGGTGGTCTGTTTGCCACCCTGACCGAGATGGCGTTCGCTGCGCATACGGGTCTGGATATCAAACTGGACTTATTAGCAGAAAACAAAGATGAGCTTGCCGCAGCCCTGTTCGCTGAAGAACTAGGTGCAGTCATGCAGGTAAAACGTGACGATCTGGAAGAAGTACTGGCACAGTTTGAAGCGGCGGGTCTGGGGGACTGCACTCAGGTGATCGGTACGCTGAATGACGACGACCAGATTACCTTCAGCTTCCAGGACGAAGAATTCCTCAGCGAAAGCCGCGTGACCTGGCAGCGCCTGTGGGCACAGACCAGCTACGAAATGCAGGCATTGCGTGATAACGCCGACTGCGCGAAGCAGGAATTTGATGCTCTGCTCGATGCAGAAGATCCGGGTATCCACGCTGAACTGACCTTCGATATTAATGAAGATATTACAGCGGATCTGGGCGACGAGCGTCCGCTGGTAGCGATTCTGCGTGAGCAGGGCGTTAACGGTCAGATCGAAATGGCTGCGGCCTTCGACCGCGCTGGTTTCGCCACTGTTGACGTACACATGAGCGACATCCTGTCGGGCAGCGTAACGCTTGAAGGCTTCCGTGGTCTTGTGGCGTGCGGCGGCTTCTCGTACGGCGACGTACTGGGTGCCGGTGAAGGTTGGGCGAAATCGATTCTGTTTAACGAACAGGCTCGTGGTCAGTTCAAAGCCTTCTTCGAGCGTAATGACACCTTCGCACTGGGCGTATGTAACGGCTGTCAGATGCTCTCCAACCTGCACGAACTGATCCCAGGCACTGAGCACTGGCCGCACTTCGTTCGCAACACCAGCGAACAGTTCGAAGCCCGTGTTGCTATGGTTGAAGTTCAGGAATCGGATTCTGTCTTCCTCGCAGGTATGGCCGGCTCACGTATGCCAATCGCCATCGCCCACGGGGAAGGTCGTGCAGAATTCGCCGACGAATCAGACATCGACGAACTGGCAGGCCAGATTGCACTGCGCTACACCGACAACTACGGCAAAGTCACCGAGCAATACCCACTGAACCCGAACGGTTCACCGCAGGGTATTACCGGCCTGACCGCTGCCGACGGCCGCGTCACCATTATGATGCCGCACCCAGAGCGTGTATTCCGCGCGATCCAGAACAGCCATATTCCAGGCGACTGGGACGAGGACGGTGCTTGGATGCGTATGTTCAGAAATGCGCGGGTGTGGTGTTCTGAAAACTAAGGAGTAAGCCAAAGCTGCTTTACTCGACTTGGAGTTGTTAAATCTGAACTCAAAATGCTCATTTACTACACGTAAACTGCGCTTTTTCGTTCAGATTTGCCTAGCCAATTCGTCGTCAGCGACGCTTTTGCAATACTCCTTTGAGAACTAACTGCATTGCCTGTGTAGGGTAGGCGATGCCTACCATGCCTGCCCATAAAGAAAGCCGCTGGTCAGTAATGATTAGCGGCTTTTTGGTTCTCTGGGAATCTATAGGTAAATCACACCATGTAGGAGCGATTCAGCCAGCTTGCTTGGCTATTCGCGATCAACTGCGGGTATCACTGTAGGAAGGAATATGACTCCCTCATACAATTACCGGATAAGGTTTTATCGAGCAGTGTATATGGAGTAGTCTGGCAATCTGGTTGGATGAAAGGGCGCTTTCTATACTAGCAGCCGGAGGCTATTCTTTGTCCCGAGAGCGATACCGATTGTGGAGGTACGCTACTTATGAAATTACCGTGTTAGCTAGGATGCTATGAAAATACTCGCTATATCAGGAAGTTCCCGCAGATTATCTACGAATACAGCCTTGTTGAATGCAATGAAGGATACGGCCCCCGAAGGGGTCGAACTTACAGTTTTCAGTAGTCTTGATTCCCTACCCATTTTCTCTCCAGATGCAGAAGGCGCCTTAACACCAGATGTGGTTTGTGACTTTATCAAGTTAGTTCAGGAGTGCGATGGCCTGATTATCTCAAGCCCAGAATATGTCAGAGCCATTCCCGGCGGGCTGAAGAACGCAATCGACTGGATGGTTTCTCGATTTGAAATTGTCGATAAACCAGTAGCGTTAGCGCATGCCTCTCATCGTGGAGATGATATGCTTTATTCATTGAGGCTGGTTCTTTCGACGGTAAGTAGTAAATTTTTTGAGGACCATTTTTTGCGTATCCCCCTTATTGGTAAAACGCCTGATGAAGTATATGAATTACTTAGAAGCACTGAGTTGCAGAAGGACGTTTCTAGGTTTCTTCATGCTTATTTGGCTGAAATTAGGGGAGGTAGTACACAATGCACCAACTGACTTTTAATAATCCGATATCAAGCTTTGAAGATCTGGTTATCGTTTCTCAACGCATTTCCTTGACTCCTATTTCTGAACGGTTTCGAGAGGATATTTATCGCGAATTCACATCAGAAATTACTCGCTACATGATGCCGCCTCCACCACAGGATATCTCCGAAACGCTTGAGTTCATTCGCAGCAGTATTGAAGGTATGCAGCGCTCGGAAGAGTTAGTGTTTGTAATAGTTGATACTGAAGGGCAATTCCTCGGATGTGCTGGTTTGCATTCTCGTGAGTCTTCACTTACTCCAGAGCTAGGTATCTGGGTTAAAAAATGCGCTCATGGAAGCGCTTTGGGTCGGGAGGCCGTGCGCTGCCTGAGGGACTGGGCTTCTGAGAATCTGAAACTCAGTTACTTTATCTACCCAGTTGAGAAGAAGAATCTGGCAAGCAGGAAAATTGCTGTGTCGCTAGGCGGAGAGATTATTAAAGAACAGAAAACATTGTCCTTGTCGGGTAATCTGCTAGATGAAGTGGTTTATCATGTCCCATAGCATCTGATTCCTAGAATCACAGACAGGGTGATTCGAAAATAGCCTGGGAATACTGACTGAATTGCTACCGCAGAAATCAGAATCTCAAGACTTCGAATGCCACGAAATATCCACTTCACGATGCTGCGCTACGCAGTCGCGCAGGTACAGGTTGATCAGGCTCTGATAGGGGATGCCTTTTTCTTCGGCCATGTCTTTAAGGTATTCAATCACGTCTTCGCTCAGGCGCATGGTGACTGATTTCTTCAGTTTTGAAGCGTAAGGATTTTTACGCGACTTCATTTCTGATAAATCGTACTCATCTTTCATCGAATACCCCCATTTTACGAAAGCTTCGTTCTAATCAGTCCGCCAGCGCCCGCAACACCAGCTCAGGCTCCCTCGCCACAACATTCAGCAATACCAAAGCCGGACCTTGAGGGGAGCGATCACCGCGCTCCCAGTGGCGCAGGGTACTGACGCTGATGCCAAAGGCAGATGCAAACTCATTCTGTGACATATCCAGTTTTGCCCGGATAGCCTTAACATCTAAAGGGCCAAACTCATGTATGACGGCTTTTTGGGATTTGCCCTTAGAAAACTCGACGGCTTCTTTCAGCCCTTGTTCGATACTTGCGAATGCATTACTCATCAACATCACCATAATGCTTACGTAACAGGTCGGTGAGTCTGGCCAGGTCGTTTCGCTCAGCCTTGCTGAGATTAGCCTTTTCACCCTTCCCAAAAACAGTCAGAAGAAAGAGGGGCATGGTTCCGTTATGGTAGAAGTACACGACACGTGCACCACCGCTTTTACCTCGCCCTTGAGCAGACCACCGTAGCTTTCGTATTCCGCCAGTTCCTTGCAGGATGTCGCCAGCCATAGGATGACGTGCTAAGTAATTGATAATACTCAGCTTCTCTTCATCCGTGAAAAGATTGCTAGCTCGCTTCTGAAATTCAGGGAGCTCTACAATTGTCTGCATGGTTATTAGTGTAATCCAATGGATTATACTTCAGCTAGATGCAGGCATAATAGTCCGGTTTACATAGACGTCACAGCGCCGGTCACTGCTGAGGTTGTTCGCGAATAGCCACGCAAGCTGGCTGAATCGCTCCTATAGGGTGGTTTGAAGCCTGAACCGTGTATTGTCCGATACGCTGTCGGGAATAAGATTCTCTCCTACAAGCGTGGGATTAGGTTTCATCGAGCAGGGTATCGCGAATAGCCAGGCAAGCTGGCTGAATCGCTCCTACAGGGTGATTTGAAAGCTTAACCGTGTATTTGCTGGGAATAAGATTCCCTTCAGTTGAGTGGCGACCAAAGCTCTTTATCTTGTGCCTTCCGGCATACTTCAACTATCCTGAAATATGGTTCGATATTGAGATTGTTATGATTCTGTTGATCTCCCGGAAGGTGAAGTGAGTCAGGCTTTGGGCTTTCAGGCATTAGTGAAGTGTTGGGTTGTGGTGCTGTCAGCGCTGCTACCCTGGCAGCTGTGTCTGGCCAGCAATGATGGTGCGGATGTGAGCGAGGCCCCGTTCGTCATCGCTTACTCTGCCGATCCTGCCGAGAGTATTACGATGCGCTGGTACGATATGGTGGTCAGGGAGGCCTTCCGTCGGCTGGATCGTGAGTTTGTTGCACGTGTCTATCCGCCAGTTCGATCCGGTATGTTGCTAGAGCAGGGGCAGGTTGATGCCGAGGCCATCCGTCCAGAAGGGTATAGCAAAGTGTACCCTCAGGCTGTACGGGTCAATCAGACGCTGCTTGAAGTGGCCTTTTCTGTTGCCGTAACCGATCCTGATTTGAAAATTACCAAATGGGAAGACTTTCGTAGGAAAGACTATCGTGTCGAATTTGTCCGCGGTGTCGAGCCGCTGGAGCAGATACTTTCTGAATACATTGATGAGGATAGCCTCTCTGAGGTATCGGAAGTTGAACAGGGCATCGCTAAGTTGATCGCGGGGCGTACCGATGTGCTGGTAGATTTCAGGGGCCGTATGCTGCTGGATGCGGATGATTTGAGGCTTCGTGGTAAAGGGATTTATATCTCCGATATTGAAGAGCAAGTGCCGCACTATACTTACCTCAATATACAGTATACTGATCTTGCGGATGCTCTGGCTGAGGTATTTGCTCAAATGAAAGCAGAAGGCTTGTTCGATCTCTATATGAAAGAGGTACGGCAGGCATTCAGTGAAACTGGCCGTTAACCTTCAGTCCTTATTGTTCCGCCTGCATTGCAGCTCGCCACATAGCTACGTCTTATAACGTATGGTTCCTGTGAACTTGCTCGTTTACTTTGGTGATACGAGGAGGTTCTGATGATTAAAGTAGGTACGGTTAAATCAGTCTGGCGTTACCCGGTGAAAGGGATGGCGGGTGAGGCATTGTCAGAGGCTGATGTACAGCGTATGGGGGGACGAGGCGATCGAATTCTGGCGGTTCAGGATGTCGTTCGTCAGGAGATTCAGAGCTGTAAGTTTCGCCCTCAACTTTTGCAGTGTCGCGCACAATTTACTGACCCCAGCGATATTCACAGTGGTGTCACTATTCGCTTTCCTGATGGTCAGTGTCTTCCATCAGATGCGGAGGACGTGGATGTAAAACTGTCAGAGCTAGTTGGTCAGCCCAGTCGCATTCAGGCTTTAAGGCCTGCTTCTGATAAGGGGTTTTATCAGCGTTTTAAAGAAGACGATCACACCTGGCTTGATGAATTAAAAGCGACGTTCGAACGCCTACCCGGAGAGCCTCTTCCAGATCTCGATAATTTACCCGAAGAGATGCAGACGTATGTGTCTGTGTTGGGTAGTTTCTTTCTGGTCTCTCCGTTTCATATTATTTCTACGGCCAGTCTTGAGTATCTGAAGACTAGGAATCCAGATTCGGACTGGCAGATCGAGCGCTTCCGGCCAAATCTTGTTGTGGAAACATTCCCTGAAATGGAAGGGCTGGTTGAACAAGCCTGGGTTGGTT
The DNA here is from genome assembly GCF_984348125.1 of Thalassolituus sp. NCBI lineage: Bacteria > Pseudomonadati > Pseudomonadota > Gammaproteobacteria > Oceanospirillales > Oceanospirillaceae > Thalassolituus > Thalassolituus sp. The sequence continues at coordinate 130,427 of NZ_CFHJLR010000003.1, read as the reverse complement.
GTTCTTTGAAGGTCGGTGAGGTCACTATTTTATGTTCTGATACAGCACCAAGGTGCGGTTCCGTTGTTCGTGAACAGCATGGAATATCGAAAGACCCGCAGGTTCTCAGAACCATCGTCCGCGACGCTGAGCAGAACCTGGGGGGCTACGGTGATATTTTTGAGGAGGGAAAGGTCCGCGTTGGTGATGCGGTATACTTATGTCGAGATGATGATTGCTAGTGCTTGAATGGCATCTTAAGCCGCAGAATGTATTAAGTAATTTATCAACGCCCTGCTATTGTATAGCTATAGCTCGCTGGCAATGTGTGACGACGATAAGGATCTATTACTGTCCTGCTGGTTTGTTCAGGCATTTTTAGGTTTAATTTATGACAGTTTTCAGCTGGCTTCGGTACGTTAGCCGCGTTTTTCTTTGGTCTCTTCTTCTCCTATCGCTCTTCTCTCATGCCGACGGCACTTCCGAACGAACCAGATTTATTATGGCTTATACGGCTGACCCAGCCCAGAGCCTGACCATGGCCTGGTATCATCGGCTTATTTCTGAGGCATTTGATCGCTTAGGTATTACGCTGGAGTATGGTGTCTATCCTCCACTTCGCGCTAACACTCTATTGAACACTGGTAAAATCGACGTCGAGGGCTTACGTGCTGCAGGTTATGAGAACGATAATCCTGCGGCTGTTATCGTGCGGGAGTCGATTCTTACGACTAAGTATGGGTATGCGACGGTTGATCCGGATATTCAGTTTGAGCGTCTCGCAGACCTGGAGAAGACAAGTTATCGGGTTGAATACCTGCGTGGGGTTGAGCCGCTGGGTGAAATGCTCGCCGCTCGCTTGCCTGAGGGCTATCTGTTCGCCATAACGAGCCCGGAGCAGGGGCTTCATAAATTATTGGCAGGACGTTCCGATGTATTTGTGGACTTCCCAGGGCGCCTTTCGGCGTTGAAAGAGTCACTGGGGCTGACTCTGTCAGGTATTCGCGTCGCAGAATTTGAGGATGATATTGTTGTTTATCCCGTGCTCCATCGGCGGCACGCTGATCTCGCTCAACCTCTGCAGCAGGTGTTGAGCGAGATGAAAGCTCAGGGATTATTTGAGCAATACATGGAAGAAACGCGGAAGATTTTCCTGCTACCTCATGATCAGTAGTTTGCAGGCACCAGCTTTTTAATGAAATTTAGCTGTCTTGCAATGTTATCTTCAAACCAGTGATCCAGATATGGATCGAAGTGGTTGGCGTCGATGGTTTGTATCTCCACCTTTTCAGAAGACAGCTTACGTACTTTTTCCTCATCAAACGGTGCTACGGTGTCTCGGGTGGCACCAATAATTAACATCGGGATTTTTATGCTTTTCAGATGTTTCCGCGGGCGGTAGAAGCCCATCGTAGCCAGTGAGCGTGCTGCAACACGGTTATCGTTCTCGCGCTTCAATGTGTCTGAAATCCAGCCTTCCACTCGCCATGCTCCGTCACGGTCCATTGAGGAGTATTCGCCTTCCGGTGAGACAATCGGTACGTAGTGTGCTGCGAACGGGTTGAGCATATCGCGCATCATATCGACCCCAAAGCGGATCATACGTGCTGGCGGAACCGCTTTTACTGCCAGCATACCGTCAAGCATCGGCACTTGAGCAATCGCGCCGCGAAGTTCGGGATGTTCTGCTGCCGTTTTCACAACATGGCCACCGCCAAAGGAACTCCCCCAGAGAATGATGTTTGTCTGATCAACGTCGGCCAGCGACTTTGTATACGCCAAGGCCGCCTCGACGGTCTTTTCACGCTTCCAGGGGCTGATGGTATTGCGCGGTAAGCCTTCGCTGTCGCCCCAACCCGGATAGTCGAATGTAAGCACTGCAAAGCCTGCCTCGTTAAATGCGTCGATAAAGCCGGTTACTAGTGTGAGTTGAGTTCCACCCCAACCATGCACCATCAGAATGGTGGGATATGGGCCCTTGGCGGTAGTGGGTCTGTGAAGGGTTGCTGCACAACTGACACCCTGATTTACGAATGTTCCTTTCAATCGATTCTCTGACAATACGTTCATGGTATTAGCCTTTTGTTCTCGGTTTTCTTTTCTTGAATGGCATTCAAGATAGCGCATCTGTATCTTAAACGTCAATCAAGAAAGTGGCTGGGCAGTTAATGGCACGTAACAAGCGTCACGTAGAGCAGAAGATCAAACGAGAAGAAATAGAAGCGGTCGCTATGGCATTGTTCAAAGAGCAGGGCTATGACAAAACGTCGATGGCCAGTGTTGCTAAGGCTGCGGGCGTTGCTGCGAATACCATCTACTGGTACTACGAGAATAAGGACGACCTGTTGGTTGCGGTGCTTAACCGTGAAGTGATGCAGGCAATGCCTCAAGTGATCGCCATGCAGAACGCCCCTCTGACGGAACGGGTGCTGAAGTTGATTGAGCAATTCGAAAGTTCAGGCTCATTGATGACGGATGTTCATTCCAGAGTGTCGCATTCCGAGGTTGTGCGTGACTGGCATGATCGCTTTCATCAGATGGTGGAGCAGTTGTCAGTATCAGAACTCATTAAGGCAGGTCTTGAGCCAGCGGTGGCAGTTCTGGGCGCCCGCTTGATGGTTTATGTTATCGAGGGCCTGCTTGCGCATCCTCATACGCTGGAAGAGCGGGTTCAGGTTGTAGAGCACGCGTTGGGAAAGTTGATGTAAGTTAATAGCAGACATAAAAAAAGCGCCATAATGGCGCTTCTTATTTTGATAAAAAAGAGAGCTTCACATTTGTGATTGCAGGTAGTTCTCAATACCAATCATTTTGATCATTCGTAGCTGACGTTCAAGCCAGCGAGCGTGATCTTCTTCTGTATCGTAAAGTAGAGGCTGAAGCAATTCACGAGTCTGATAGTCTTTCTCTTCTTCACAGATTTCCATCGTTTCCTTCAGCAGGTCAGCTACGTAGTACTCGACATCCAGGTCGGCTTGTAGCATTTCAGGAACCGTTTCACAGACATTAAGATCGTCTGCATTAGAAAGATCGGGAGTGCCTTCCAGGAAAAGAATACGTCGCACCAACACATCTGCGTGCTGGGTTTCTTCTTCCATTTCGTGGCTAAGGCGTTCGTAGAGTTTGTTCAGCCCCATGTCTTCGTAAATGCGCGAGTGAGCGAAATACTGATCGCGGGCGGCCAATTCACAATTGAGAAGTTTTTGTAATTGATCAATGACGCGTTGGCTGCCTTTCATGGGATGCTCCGGGTTGAGTAGATATCTCCGGTAACGATAGCGCGAGCACGCGTGCGGAACAAGCCAAAAAGCCTGTAAATACTAGGGTAAGGAGTGGTTTTTTGTAATGAACCAGACGACTGAGAATTGTTCTTTTTATGTTTTGAAATATCCGTTTTATTGCAACACGGACTGAAGGCCCGGAGGGAATATAAAAGAACAGCCGGGCAAAATGCCCGGCGTTGCTCTCATATTATGTATTTTGGATTAAGCTTCAGCTGCTTCTAACGCTGGATAATCGGTGTACCCTTTTTCATCCTGCGTGTAGAAGGTATTCGGGTCGGGTTCGTTGAGTTCTGCTCCCTGGCGAATGCGCTCTGGCAGGTCAGGGTTGGCAAGAAACGCAGTGCCGAACGCGATTGCATCCGCATTGTGAGAGTCGACGGTATCAGCGGCTTCTTCAGGGCTATATCCCATATTAAGAATTAACTGGCCGTTATAGAGCGAGCGGAACGGCGTCACCACGTCTGCTTTCTGTTCGCCCAGAAAGTCAGCGCGCATCAGATGGACATAGGCGAGGTCCTTCGGGTTCAGGTGTGCCGCAAGGTATTTAACCAATGCCACCGGGTCACTGTCTTTCATGTCGTTGAAGCTATTCAATGGCGAGAAACGCACGCCGACCCGGTGTGGTGTAAATACTTCGCTGACTGCGTCCAGTACTTCGGTCAGGAAGCGTACCTGGTTGTGCCATGAGCCACCGTAGTTATCGTCACGGTTGTTTGCACCGTCACGCAGGAACTGATCCAGCAGGTAGCCGTTTGCACCGTGTACTTCAACACCGTCGAATCCTGCCTTTTTGGCATTCTCAGCGCCTTTACGGAAGTCATTAACCAGATCCTGAATCTGATCTTCAGTGAGTGCTTCTGGTTTCTGATATTCGAATTGCCCTTCTGGGGTTGTTGACCCACCTTCGATAGCTATCGGGCTGGCGGAAACCGCGGGTTTTCCATCATTAAGCTCAGGGTGAACGGCGCGCCCTGCGTGCCAGATCTGCATGAATATCCGCCCGCCAGCGGCATGAACTGAATCCGTGATTTTTTTCCACTCGGCAACCTGTGCGTCAGAGTAGATACCAGGCTCACTGGCAAAGGCCGACGTCTGCGGTGTGACCATAGTGCATTCAGTGATGATCAGGCCTGCGCTGGCACGCTGGGTGTAATACTCACGCATCAGTTCATTGGGCAGGTGGTCGATGGCGCGGCAGCGCGTTAACGGTGCCATGATGATGCGATTGGGGATTTCAAGCGAACCAAGATTCAGAGGCTTGAAAAGGGTGTTCGTTGTTGAGGCTGAAGTGCTCATGATGTGCTCCTCACAGAGAGTATGTCTCTGTGAGAGAGCCAGACAGGTCGTTGGTTCCTGTAATTTCAGCGACAGTCTGTTCCCCACAGTGAACAGACTGCCATTCGGGATTACACGCGCTGCGCTTTGAGTCGGTGGTTCGCCGCAGACTCATTGACGTTGAGGATATGGTCGCCGATGCGTTCAATCCGGTTGAGGACATCAATGAAGATGACGCCGGCACGGGGGCTGTAGTCGCCATTTTCGAGACGGAGGAAGTGGGTGTCACGGAAAGAGTCACGTAATTCGTCAATACGATTTTCAAGCTCGATAGCGCGCTCCAGACTGACTTCCGAAGGCTCCATTGAGGCACTTTGCTGCATATTCTCTACAGCCGCTCTGAGTGCTTCCATCATTTGCACCATGTCAGCCCGGGCATCATCCGGCCAATGGCTTCGTGCTTCATACAGCCGTTCTGACAGTTTCGAAATCTGGAAGTAGATGTCGGCGATGCGCTCCATATCGTTGATCATGGTCTGGAGAAAGCGAATGCGCTCTGTCAGGTCGTGCTCAAGGTTGGTGTTCTCACTGACCCGGACGAGATAGTCGGAAATCTCGATTTCCAGCTGATCCGTGGCTTCTTCAGCCGCAGCGATGCGCTTGAGTAGCCTGGATCTTGATGCCTTGTTGTCGAACAGAAGTTCATCGACGTCAGCATGCATACGATTAAGTATCCCGGCAAACTGCTGAGCTTCCTTCTGGGCCTGTTCCAGCGCTAGTGCAGGAGAGGTCATCACACCAGCACTGATGTACTTCAGGCGGAAGTCGTCAGCCCCGCCCGCGGTCTCCGGAAGAATGCGTTCGATAAAGCGCACGATATAAGGAATAAAGGCAAACAGCAGGATGACATTCAGGATGTTGAACGAGGTATGGAAGAGCGACAGGCCCAGGGTTGCGTTGGGTCTGGCTTCAGGGGCATCGCTCAGAATAGAAACCGGTGCCGTTGAGAAGTTCTGGACCACCATATCAATCAGGTGCATGACCGGATAAATGGCGGCCAACATCCAGGCAACCCCGATCAGATTGAATATCAGGTGGAAGCGGGCTGCCCGTTTCGCGTGAACGTTCCCCACCATAGCGGCGAGGTTGGCGGTGACTGTGGTACCAATGTTTTCCCCCAGAACCATAGCAGCCGCCAGCGGAAAGGATATCCAGCCCTCAAACAGCATAACCAGTGTCACCGCTGTAGCCGCCGAAGATGATTGCATAACAAGGGTGAGCAGGGTGCCGATGACTACAAAAATAAGCAGTGAGGCGTAGCCGAACCCCGTGAACATATCGAGGAACTCCAGTATCTCCGGGTTGCTGCGAATGTCAGGCACGCCATTTTTGATGAACTCAAGGCCAATAAACAGAATACCGAAGCCAACCATGGTCTCGGCGATGTTGCGTAAGCGGCTGTTCTTGGAGAACAGGAACGCGAAGAAGAGACCGATCACTGCCATGGCGATGGGGGTGATCTTCATCTTGAAGCCAAACAGAGCGACGATCCAGGCGGTCACTGTGGTACCGATATTGGCGCCCATAATCACACCCGTTGACTCGACGAATGTCAGCAGACCAGCGTTTACGAAACTGACGGCCATCACGGTCGTTGTCGTCGATGATTGGGTGATGGTGGTCGTAGCGAAGCCGGTGAACACACCAGTAACACGGTTTCGGGTCATGCCGCTAAGCACCGACTTGAGGCGGCTCCCTGCCACTTTCTGAAGGCCTTCACTGAAGATCTTCATACCGAAAATAAAGATGCCCAGGGCACCAATGAGCTGGAGGAAGTCGAAAAGAGTGTAGTTCATACCTTACCTGAATCCGGTCGCGACAATGGAACTGGGTCCGTCGGTGACTTTAGGGTCTTGATGAAGAGCGCGATTATATGACGGAAATGACCTCGAAAGTCATTCCCATGTCATAAAAGTGCAATATTTACTGATCACTGCTCCTGCGTTGCTCGAGGCGAGCAATCATGGACTTCAGCTCCTGTATTTCGTCACGCAGATCATTCATGGAAGCGTTGCCTTCTTCTTCGTCCTTCTCTGCTCGCTCTTTGGCGTGTTCATCTTCCAGTACGTTAACGACGATGCCGATCACCATATTAAGGAAGGCGAACGCGGTGAAGAAAATGAACGACAGATAAAAGCTCCATGACAGAGGGTAGACCTTCATGGTCTCGTACATAACGTCGGTCCAGTCTTCAAAGGTCATCACCCGGAAGAGGGTCAACATAGAGATGGTAATGTCACCCCAGAGTTCACGATTAATGGGCGCAAAGAAGGTCGCGCCGATGGCTGCGTAGATATAAAAGATGATGAACATCAGCAGCACAACGTATCCGAGCTGAGGCAGTGCGCGTACCAGAGAGTTCAGCAGCATGCGCAGCTCAGGGATGATCGAGACCATACGAAGCACCCGGAAGACCCTGACAAGCCGGCCTACCAGAGCCATATCGCTGTTATCAATCGGGATCAGGCTGACAACCACGACCAGAGTGTCAAAGACGTTCCAGCCATTGTGGAAGAAGCGTTTCTTATTGGGCTCAGCAATAAAGCGGACGATGATCTCAAACAGGAACAGGAAGGTGATACCGACATCCAGCCAGACGATCATCTGTGATACGGCATCCGGAATGGCGTAGGTTTTCGCCCCCACGAGAAGCGCTGAGATAATGATGACCCCCACCACAAACAACTCGAAAGCGCGGTTGTTCTTGAGGGCGAGGGCTTTGTCCTGAATCGTCTGGATAGTGCTCATAATACTTAGCCTGGAGAGGATCTTAGAATGCGCGAATATTATCTATCCTGCGCCTGAATACAATGCTGTATTGGTCGGGCTTCCCGGGCCGCTCTTTTACTTGCGGTTTTGGGGGCAGTTAGCGTACACTACGCGCCCTTTTGTGTGGGTTGCCTGTACGGCGGCCCCCAGGCCCTTCAAGTCGGCAGCACGCTAACTGCGTAACGCTGGTCTTGAGGGATGTTGAACGGTGGGCGATTTCAAAACCCGCCACTAGATAAAACGACCGGAGTAGACACACTTTATGGTAGTTATTCGTTTAGCCCGCGGCGGCTCTAAAAAACGTCCTTTTTATCACATCAACGTAGCTGACGCGCGCATGCCTCGCGACGGTCGCTTTATCGAGCGCCTTGGGTTCTTCAACCCGATTGCTCGTGGCCAGGAAGAAGCTCTGCGTATCGATCTGGAACGCGTTGAGTACTGGGTAGGTAAAGGCGCACAGCCAACTGACCGTGTTAAGAAGCTGCTGAAAGACGCTGCTAAAAAAGAAGCGTAATTCAGCTTAACCGGGGGTAAGCAGTGTCTGAGAACATTCGCGTTCTGGGAAAAATAAGCACTGCGTTTGGCATCAAAGGGTGGGTGAAGGTGTATTCCTACACGCAGCCGATGACAAACATTCTGGAGTACCCTGTCTGGCACATCCGTAAGGATAATCGCTGGCAGGAATTCAAAGTACTTCAGGGTAAACCTCAGGGTAAAGGTCTGGTGGCAAGCCTTCAGGGCATTACAGACCGTGATCTGGCATTGAGCTTACATCAGTGTGAGGTCGGGGTTCCTGAAGAGGCGCTTCCTGAGCTTGAAGAAGATGAACATTATTGGTTCCAGCTGATCGGACTCAAGGTAGTAAATACCGAAGGTGTGGTGCTGGGCCAGGTGAAAGAACTGTTTGATTCTGGTGGTGGTAATCAGGTGATGACGGTGACGCCTTGTGAGGGCAGCATCGATCAGCAGCAACGTTTACTTCCCTTTGTAGAGCAATATGTTCTTGAGGTCGATCTGGACAGCAGTGTGATCCAGGTGGACTGGGATCCGGATTTTTAACCCCTGGCCAACAGGGCCAGAGAGGAGTGAAGACCGGTGTGGTTTGGTGTTGTAACTCTGTTTCCTGAGATGATTCAGGCGTTGACCGGACAAGGTGTCAGCGGACGTGCAGTTAAACAGGAAAAAGTCAGCGTGACCTGTTGGAATCCAAGAGATTACGCTTACGACAATTACCAGACGGTGGACGATCGACCGTACGGCGGTGGCCCCGGAATGCTGATGAAAATTCAGCCATTAAAGGATGCCATCCATGCTGCAAAGGCAGCGGCCGGTGAAGGCGCTAAGGTGATTTATATGTCACCTCAGGGTCGCAAGCTGGATCAGGAAGGTGTGCTTGAGCTTGCTCAGTACGACAAACTGATCTTAGTAGCCGGGCGGTACGAGGGTATTGATGAACGTCTGATTGAGGCGGAAGTCGACGAAGAATGGTCTGTCGGCGATTTCGTACTCAGCGGTGGTGAATTACCTGCCATGACGTTGATGGATGCCGTGATCCGGTTGGTTCCTGGCGTATTAGGGCACGAACTGTCGGCGCAGCAGGACTCCTTTATGGATGGCTTGTTGGACTGTCCCCACTACACACGGCCTGAAGTGTATGAAGGTGAAGCGGTACCTGAGGTATTGCTGAGCGGGAATCACGAAAGAATCCGCCAGTGGCGCTTAAAGCAGGCACTGGGCAGAACCTGGCAACGCAGACCAGACTTACTGGCTGAACTGGAACTGACAACCGAGCAACGAAAGTTATTGACAGAATACCTTGACGAGAACGCGGCTGAGCACTCGTCAGACTGTTAAGGAGCGAACAATGAGCAACAAGAACCCAATCATTCAGCAGATTGAAAACGCACAGCTGAAAGATGCTATCCCTGCGTTTGGCCCTGGTGACACTGTTGTCGTACAGGTTAAAGTAAAAGAAGGCAACCGTGAGCGTCTGCAGGCGTTCGAAGGTGTGGTTATCGGTAAGCGTAACCGCGGTCTGAACTCTGCTTTCACCGTACGTAAGATTTCTCACGGTGTTGGCGTAGAGCGTACTTTCCAGACTCACAGCCCACTGGTTGACAGCATTGCTGTTAAGCGTCGTGGTGACGTGCGTCAGGCGAAACTGTACTACCTGCGTGAGCGTAGCGGTAAGTCTGCACGTATCAAAGAAAAGGTATAATCCTCCGGGAATACCTTTCTTTACCGAAAAACGGGCCTCGCGCCCGTTTTTTTGTGCCTGAAAGATACGGTTTCCTGCTATGGTCAGCCTGTTGAGAGAAAGCCACATACGAATGCAGAAGAGCAAAGATATGAAGAAGACACTGACCGCGCTGGTCGCTGCCATGCTGATGAGCGCGCCGGCTCTCGCTGACAATGCGAAGCTGAAAGAAACCATCGAAGCCAAGATGAAGGAAGTGCTTGGCCCGCGGGCTGATGTCACCGAGGTGGTATCACTGGGTGATGGTCAGATTTATGAAGTGGTTATGATCGATGGGTCTTTAATGCATATGACTCCTGACCTCAACTACCTCATCTATCAGAATACCCTGTACAAATTCAGTGAGGGCGGGCTGGATAACGTCAGTGACCTGCGCAAAGTGACGTTACGCAAGAAAGAAATGGCATCCATTCCCGATGCTGATACGGTCGTATTTCCTGCGAAGGGAGATGAGAAGGCAGTCATTAATGTGTTTACGGACATTGATTGTGGCTATTGCCAGAAGCTCCATCAAGAAATGGACGATATCAATGCGAAGGGTATAACTGTCCGTTACCTCGCGTATCCGCGCGCAGGTATTTTTGATCAGACCGGTGGTTACACCGAATCTTACAATAAGATTAACTACGTATGGTGCCAGGACAAGGGTGATCGTGCTGACGCTATGACAGAAATTAAATCATTGCAGGGCGAATTGTCTGGTGCATATAGTCGTGTACGGAATGCTTCCGGATCTGACAGAGAGTCGGCCATGAAGGCATTTGACGAGAAGCGCGGTGAAATGCAGTCTTTGGTGGCCACGGCTTCCTGCGAGTCTCCGGTAGCAGCACAATACAATCTGGGGCGTGCCATTGGTGTAGGCGGTACCCCTGCTATTGTCACCTCTGATGGCCAACTGATTCCTGGATACATGGAAGCAGATAAGCTCGCAGAGCGACTCGGTATATAAGTCGTCATAATTGATGCACCATCTTAGAAACCAGCTTCAGCGGGTTTTTTTATACCCTCAGCGCGGCCGTGTGCCTCTTGTGAATAACCTCATGTCAGCCAGGGTGCGGCTTTAAACGAGTTATCCACAAATTATGCTGATAGTTATCCAGAAAGGAAACTTTATGCGCCCTTCCCGGCTAGGGCGATGGTTTGACCCGAAAAGCGAATGTCAACGATCCTTTTAGGGTTTTTTCAGTGCGTCTAGGTTTATTTTGGTGCGTTGTTATGCACATGTTCAATAGTGGCCGAATAAATGTGTCAATCTGGCGTAGAAAATATGAAAGTATCTATTGATTTTCATAAGTCATTGAAAAATATAGACTTTTTGCTTGGTTAAAAAATATACAATCTAAGCTTTATGCCCATTTTATCGGGGCTGGAATGAGTTTTTAAATTATTACTCACAAAGTTATCCACAGAAATTGTGGGAAACTTAACAGGGACAAACTACGACATTTTTTTAAAAAAAAGCTTCAAAACCTGCGTTCGGGTGTTGACAGCGGAAAACTACTTAAAACTTGTTATGCACATCAAAATGCGATGGCGTCACAGGACTGACAGGATAGTGTCAATTTCTTATCGATAGAATTGTCAATCTATAAGTTGCTGATTTATATAGGAAAATTTACTGTTAATTTTTTCAGCAAAATGACAGCACCCCTTGTTTCATGCGGGTTCCAGCCACTTTTAAAAAACTTATCCATAAAGTTATCCACAGAAAGTGTGGGTAACCGTGCGCAGGTCACGGTTTCTCTGGGTTTCGGAGCTCCGGAGGGAGTAAGAATGCATCCATAGAGGGGTGCGGAGGGTGTTGGAGCTCTGACTGCAATGATTCCGGTAAGGCCAGGTTCCATTCGAAGCGGTCGAAAAGTTGACGCATTGTCCGGTCAGGTGGGGCAATCAGGGTTAGCAGTTCATTAGTGTACGGGTGGTACATCTCCAATGACCAGGCATGCAGTAACAATCGTGGTGCATCCATATGATCCCGGAAATATCTCGAGTGCCTCCCTTTACCGTATCGGGCATCACCAATAATAGGGTGACTCAGATGTTTCAGGTGCCGGCGTATCTGATGCTTTCGCCCGGTGTGAGGACGACAGTCAATTAACGAATATCGCGACTGCGGGTACTTATCAATGGCGACGGGTATCTCGACCTGAGCGAGTGAGGTGAAATCTGTAATGGCTTCCTGAGGTGGCTTGATGCGTTCATGCTTCGCGTACTTGTCGACCGGAGGCGACATCGCGTAATCGAGGTGCGTGAAATCTGGCATATAGCCACGCACGATGGCCAGGTAGTGCTTTTCGACATCGCGCTGGCGCCACTGCTCGACGACCAGGCTGGCGGTTTCAGGTTGACGTGCGAAGACCAGAACACCAGACGTCGGTTTATCGAGTCTGTGTACAGGGTAGACTCGTTGGCCTAACTGATTGCGCACCAACTGCAGGGCAAAGGCGGTTTCATGGCGGTCGATTTCGCTACGGTGGACCAGCAGGCCGCTGGGTTTATTGATTGCGACCAGATGCTCATCTTCGTAAATAATATCAAGTTCCATCACATGGTTCCGGCAGAGAAGTCAAAGCGCGCAGTTTACGGTACACGCCCGGCCAATACACCTTGCGGAGTAACATGACTCGGATATGATGGCGTGACTCTTCATGGAAGGCTGATTATGTTTTGTCGTTTGCTCCTACTACTTCTTTTATTACCTTTGACTGCCATCGCAGAACCCGTTGCCTGGGACGGCCCCGGAGCTGAGGGGTGGCTGACACGCAGTTCGGAGCATTTTGATGCTCATTACCCTGCATCAGATCCCGCCTATGAGGCACTGGCACTTCACTCGCTGAACATTGCAGAGCAGGCGCACCGTGATTTGATGCCGTTTTTTACAACCCCTCCCGTAGCCAGAACCCAGCTGGTGCTCTCTGATGATCAGGACATCGCAAACGGGTGGGCGACCTTCTTTCCTTTTTCGCAAATCAGGCTCTATCTGACACCACCCCATGATCTCAATGGTCTTGAGAATTACGATGATTGGCTGGCGTTGCTTATCCGCCATGAGTACGTGCATATCCTGCACATGGAGATGGGCCGTGGGGCGCCCGAAAAACTTCGTTCAGTGTTTGGACGTGTACTGTTCTTTTTTCCGCACTCTCTGATTTCTCCCATGCTGATTGAAGGTTTAGCTGTTTATCTGGAGACAGATTATGAAGCGGGCACGGGTCGCCTTGCATCAAGCTGGTATGAAATGCAGATGCGTGAAGAAGTACGCAGTGGTGAATTCGCGTCGCTTGGTGAAGCGGCGATCAGCAGCCGTGACTGGCCATACGGTCAGTACTATCTGTATGGTGCTTTTTTCATCGAGTACCTGATTCAGACCTACGGTGAAGAGAAGCTGCAGATGTGGCTGAGTCTCTACAGTGGTGAAATTTTTCCTTACCTGATGCTTAACAGTACCGCGCGGCGTATCTATGGTCGTGACTTCGACATGCTGTGGACTGAATTTCGTCTCGCTATGGAGCAGAGGTTTGGCGACGAAAATGCGTCGCTTGCTTCTTCAGCGGAAACTCTGCCTGCGACAACCTTGCGTCAGCAGGTCAGTGGATCAGATGGTCAGGCGGTTTATTACGTAGCCAGCGATGACGAAGACCGCCCGGTGCTCCAGCGTTGTACAGGCGTTGATGCAGACTGTACTGACATAGCCGACGGCAGAGACATTACCTCGATTGATGTTCTATCCGACGGGCGTGTGATCGCAGTGCGTGCTCTGACGTATGCAAGCGGTCGCTACTCTGCTGACCTCTGGTTGCTGGATGAGGGGACCTGGGTGCCCTTGACACAGGGAGCCCGTGTTTCGGATGCGCGCTGGCTGCCGGATGGCTCTGGTTTTGTCTTCACGAGTTTCAGAGCTGGCTTCAGTCATCTCTTGTTGCTGTCGGAAGATGGCACTGAGACCTTGCTCTGGCGTGGCGAGTACGGTGAGTACGTCGGTGCGTTTGATATAAAGAGTGACGGCACTGAAATTATTGCAGCTTTTAAAACTCCGGGACGATCCTGGGAGTTAGCCAGTAAGGATGTCGCTGACAGCGACTGGACCTTGCTGACAGATTCGGCGGCAAACGAAGCGCAGCCGCGTTTTACAACGGATGACCGACTGCTTTTTGTGGCGGACTACTCCGGTACCTTCGGTCTCTATGAGTGGCAGAACGGCAATGCACTGTCGCTGACCTCTGACAACCTGAATACCACAAAGTCATTTGATCCCTGGATTACAGGGGACAGGCTGTGGTCACAGGAATACACGGCGGGTGGCTTTCTGTTGAGAAATACTGAGTTGCCGCTGGCGCGCGCAGGTGTAGATGATGAAGCGGCAACAACCCAGGCAATAAGCTTGAATCAGGTGGAAGCATCTGAACCTGCTGCTTATGAGCCATGGTCAACGCTTCGTCCACACTATTGGTTACCTGTGTTTTATGGCACGGAAGATACGACCTATGTTGGTTTAAGTACTGGGGGGACTGACGCGCTCGGACGTCACAATTATCAGGTCGATCTCGCCTATGGAACAGAGCAGAAAGCCTTCGATATGACTCTGATTTATCAGTATCAGCGCTGGCTTTTTGGGTACGATGTCGAAAATGAATTGTTTGATATCAATGAAACGGTGCCCGGATTTACCGTGCTTAAAGATCAGCAGTGGCGTATTCAGAGAAACTGGTTGGTGCAGGCGATGCGTGATCGCTTAGGCCTTCATTCGGGGCTGGTCAGTCGGCGAATATCGATCGACAGGGTAGAGCCCGGCGTCGTGATTTCAGGAGATCGAGCAGCTGAGAGACACAGTGTTGGCCTCGCACTGACGTTCAACGATCAGCGCGGACTACTTCATTCTCCCGGAGGGTTCGGGCCGGGTGCAGAGTTGGTTGCAGAAGACTTTTCTCTGCTCAACGACGACTTTTCAGGTGTTCACGTCCAGCCCGGGTTTAACTATATGTTCGATCTGCCGGGACGTCAGTCGCTGACGTTCTCGTTGAATGCAGGATTTGCGTCCGAAGGTGCACCTGGATGGCAGCTCGGTGGTCTGCCGCCACAGGAAGACTATTCTCTCTTTGGGCGGGAGCAGTTGAGTCTCCGCGGCTTTGACGCCGGGAATCAGTTTGGACGTTACTACGACCGTGAGCGACTGGTCTATGCGGCTCAGTTGAGTTCCATCAATGACAACTGGAGCATCTGGCCGTTAGGCTTGGATGATCTGGAAGTGCGCGTATTTCTCGAGCGTGGGCGAGCCTGGACGGAATCGGATGATCCTGATCCTATGGTGGGCACCGGGGCAGAGTTGCGTTTGAACAGTATTATTGGGTATCGGGCGCTGGTGCCAGTAGTGATTGGTTTTGCACAGGGGGTTCAGGGCATGGGATCTGAAACCCAGGGGTATTTTGGTATACAGGCGGCTTTTTAGTCACCGCCATATTCTCCGGTGAAATGTAGAGACAACTTATGGATTTCCTCTGGATTCTGATTGCATTTGTGTTTGGTCTGGTGGCGCGACAGTTCAGCTTGCCACCGTTAATCGGATTTCTGATTGCCGGTTTCGTTCTTAACGCACTGGGTCGAGAGGCTACGCCTCTGCTCGATGAGTTGGCGTCTCTGGGCATCACCTTGATGCTGTTTACTATTGGCCTGAAACTGGACATTCGTACTCTCATCCGCAAAGAGGTATGGGGTGGCACGCTTGTGCAGAGCGGCACTTGGATCCTCCTGGGTATAGCGGCCTTACCTGTGCCAACCTGGCTGGGGTTGAGCCAGGTCTTTGAAGTCGATCTCGTAACGGCGGCGCTGGTCGCCTTTGCGTTGAGTTTTTCATCGACCGTGGCCGTCGTAAAAATGCTTGAAGAGGCCTCAGAGCTGAAAGTCCGGCACGGGCGCCTGGCGCTGGGTATTCTGATTGTTCAGGATATTGTTGCGGTAGTATTTCTGGTAGCAGCCACCGGTAAAGTACCGGATGAATGGGCACTGGCGCTGTTCCTGTTACCTTTGCTTCGGCCGGTGCTTTACTGGGTCATGGAGCGTTCAGGTCATGGTGAATTGCTACCGCTGACGGGGCTGTTTCTTGCGCTAGGAGGCTACGAGCTGTTTGATGCCCTGGGTGTAAAGGGAGACCTTGGCGCTCTGATCCTAGGTGTACTCGTCGCTGGGCACAATAAGTCTTCGGAACTCTATAAAACACTGATGAGTTTTAAGGATCTGTTCCTTATTGGTTTTTTCTTATCAATCGGTTTCGCTGCGCTACCCACACTTGAGATGCTGTATGTGACGGCAGGGCTGACGCTCTTGCTCGTAATTAAATTCGTACTCTTCTATTTCACGTTTATTATTTTTGGATTGTCGGGCCGGACAGCATACCTGACTGCGCTGGCTCTCAGTAATTACAGTGAGTTTGGTCTTATTGTTGCTGATATGGGCGTTAAGCAGTCCTGGCTAGGTGAAGAATGGCTGGTGATGATTGCCCTGGCCATGTCGGTTTCATTTCTTATCAGCACCGTGTTTTTCCGCCGTGCGCATTCCATCTACGCTCGCATGTATAAAACGATAAATCGCTTTGAACGTGAAGGGGCGCACCAGTCGCTGAAATTGCCGGCATCATTTGATGTGCTCATTGTCGGTATGGGGCGGGTAGGTAAGGGAGCCTATCAGGCACTTCATGGTAGTGATACCTCAAGCGCGTGGGGGCTCGAATCTGATACAGACCGGGCGGAAAAACTTCGTAGTGAGTCATTTAATATCATTTCTGGCGATGCGGACGACCTTGAGTTCTGGCAGCAGGCATCCCTCTGCGATATTCGTCTGGTCATGCTGGCGCTTCCTTCCCAGCAGGAAATGTTGGCGACACTGCAGATGATGAAGATCGCTGGTTATCAGGGCAAAACAGCGGCCGTCGCCCGCTACGAAGACGAAAGAAATCAACTCCTCGACCTCGGAGTAGATGTTGTTTTTAACTACTACGCGGAAGTCGGCACCGGGTTTGCTGAAGAATCACGACACCTTCTGTCTGTGACCGATTGAAAACGCTGTAGTGGCCGTTTATGTATCCTTTATTCCAGAGGGTTTTGGCAGTAGGGTCGTTCAGTTTAATTCGGCATACTGAGAAAAATTTTACTTTTGGATGATCGAAAACCGACTAGCCTGAGGCAGTATCCAAGAAGATGTATTCAGGAGAATCGCCATGGCTAAAATGTCGTTCCGTTTTACTACTGAGGTTGAAATCGAGCTTAAAGGTGATAGCTACGAAGAAATCTACCTGAAATTGAAAGACATGATGCATGGAGAGCGTTTGATCAGTACGCAATCAAACCTTAAGGTCTTTCCGCCGGAAGACAGCCGGATGTACTTCGGTATGGAGGGAGAGAAGGAGCTTCACGAAATCCCAATGTTTAAAGGTGATTTCACGGAAGACATTCTTCGTCACTGAGATACTCTGCCGGGCGGCCAGTTGATTCGTATTCGCGCTGACCGTCCGGAAAATGAGTTGTCATCAGAACAGATTGAGTACCAGTGCATGTTGTTCGCAGTGGTCAGGTTCTTTCAGGTCATTCTTCTGTCGGGATTCATCTGACTTGATCCAGCTATAACTATTACGTGAACCTTTGCACAACGTCAGGCCGAGCACGTTATTCTTCGAACGCACGAACAGGTTCATATTCACTACGCCACGTGATTTAGCTCTGAGATATATCTTCTTCGGGGATATGTTGTATGCACGTAGCCCATCTTTGGCCGTAATACTCATGGCACTGTCGGCGGGAGCGTTTACGAACACAGCGTCGTCACGAATTTCGATACTTGCCCAGCTGGAGTCGGTTTCAAACTCAAGTTCGTAGATTTTCTCTACTGGTTCGTCATCCGCTGCGATTGCGGGCATAAAAACGCTCAGTAACATACATGCGAGCAGATATCTCATAATCCTTATCCATGACCTTAATGTGTATAAATAGTAAGAGGGCCAAAGGCCCTCTACTGTTTATAGTTCAGGGTAAGGAAAGCGTCAAAGATGTGCTTCGGCATACTCTGCGAGTTCTGAGCGTGGCGACCCCTGCAAATGGATGGTGCCTCCGTGCGGAAAATGTTTGAAGCGTTCTATCAGGTACGTCAGGCCTGAACTGATTGGATTCAGGTAGGGGGTGTCGATCTGTGCCAGATTGCCGAGACAGATCACCTTACTTCCTGCGCCTGCGCGCGTGATGATGGTTTTCATCTGGTGTGGTGTCAGGTTCTGGCACTCATCAATTAAGATGAGGCTGTGCTGGAAGCTTCGACCACGGATGTAGTTCAGTGATTTAAACTGCAGAGGCACCTTTTGCAGAATGTAGTCGACGCTGCTGGTGGCGTTTTCATCATCACAATGGAGCGCTTCGAGGTTATCGGTGATTGCGCCCAGCCACGGTTCCATCTTTTCTGCTTCGGTACCTGGCAGGAAGCCAATATCCTCATCGAGCCCGCGGGTACTCCGTGTGGCGATGATACGACGGAACTGACCGGTTGCGACTGTCATCTCAATCGCTGCTGCCAACGCCAGAATCGTTTTACCTGAGCCCGCCTGCCCCGACAATGTGACGAGGTGAATGTCTGGGTCGAGGAGCAGGTTGAGCGCCATTGCCTGGGCGGTATCTCTTGGCTTGAGCCCCCAGGCACTTGTCTGCATCAATTGTTCTTTTGGGAAGTCTTTGATGAGCGCTGCCTCTTCTCCAATCTGGTGGACCTTACCAATAAAGCCTTTGTCGTCAGTAATGAAGCGATTGATCACCATATCATCCGGAAGCTGGTTTAATGGAATCCGGTGGTAGGTGCCTGTCTCGTCGTGGAAAGTTTCGACCTGCTCCTGTGTTTCCCAGAACGAGCCATCGACGTGGTGATAACCGGTTTCAAGAAGAGAGACATCAGAAAGGAGTTGATCATTCTGGTAGTCCTGAGCGCCTACACCACAGCCGCGCGCTTTCAGACGCATATTAATGTCTTTGGTAATCAGGATGGTCTCGCGGTTTGGATACTTCTCCTGCAGTGTCACCAGGCTGTTGATGATCTTGTTGTCATTGAGGTCGTCAGGAAGAGCGCGACTGGGAGTCTGGAAAGTGTCTAGCAGTATTGAGAAGTGTCCCTGGTAATCACCATCGGGACGCTCGATCGGTATGCCCTTGGCAATCTCTGTCGGAGAAGCATCTCCGATAATGCGGTCTATCTGCCTTATCGCCTCCCGGCAGTCGGTCGCGATGGATGCCTTTCCCATCTTCAGTTTATCCAGCTCCTCCAGAACTGTCATAGGGATAACGACCTGATGTTCTTCGAAGTTCAGAATCGCTGCTGGATCATGAATCAGAACATTGGTGTCGATAACGTACAGTTTGGTATCGGATTTACGCGCGGCCATAGAGTCAGTCTCCTGATTGCGTCATAGAGCGGAGCACAGAGGTACAGAAACCCGCGGGCATAGCATAAGTGCTCAACCATTCCAGAGTCGGTACGTGTGTCTTCCGAGGGGGGTATTTGAAGAGCGGTAGAGGGAGTGACGATGCGGTCTGAACCCAGCGTCTGCGGTGTGCAGTCAATGATCTTACTGTGTACTACGGCTAAACGGGTCAGCCGTATCAGGAGATCGTTCAGAGAGACTCCCTCCAATCCTGTCGTCTGTCTTATCAATATGACGGCCTGATCAGGATTTGCAACTACCGAGTGTAAGGGTGTGACTTTGTCCGCATTGCTTGCAGTCGATGTTCAATTATAGACACTTGTTTATCTTTGTATGTAATCCTGCTGCGAGGAAAGTGCAACCATGCCATTTAGTGGGGTTGTTAATCCTTGTAAATGGCTTTAATAGACCTTATTCGGTGGCGAAAAATGACCACTTTCGGACAATTTTTATTACTGGACTGGTTCAGACAAGTTTTTTCATGGCGATTTTCTGTAAAAAAATGTCACAGAAGTGGGTAGGTGCCCAAAAGGCGCTTGGCACCAATTAACCTTTCTGAGGCGCAACTTTTCCAATAGCTTACGTCGGGAAGGCAATTTGGTTGGTTTACATTGGTATTCGTAGCGTAAACCAGATATTCTCTGGGCTACGAACCTTCCGGGTTCTTATTACCCGGAGAATAATAACAACAACATTGATTCTGATGGGGGCGTCATGTCGTTTCTCTCTCGCGTTCTAATTACAGCAATGACTCTGTTCACGCTGTCCGGTTGTAGCATCATTTACATGCAGATGGGGTGGGTTGTTTATGACCTTACCGATCGTCATGTAACGCCATATACAATGACTATTGATGACGTAGGTGTTGCCTGTTCCACTACTCAGGGCCTTCAGCCTCTCATTAACGCATTTACCCGTGTTACTTCGACCGATGACCTGGCCAATCTCATGATGAACATGATGGCGGGCGCATGTGCGGAAGAAGCCGCTGTCGAGGAAAGCCTTGCTTATATCCGGGCGTTCAAAAATCAGAATATCAATGAAGCAAAAGATGCACGCGTTCGTGAGAAGCGTCAGTACGCTATCGCCGCAACTCGTCAGTATCGCGCATACCAACACATGGTGGATGAGTTTGGTGAACCGGGTGAGAAGTGCCCACGACTCAACTATGACGAGGGTGTTTACTGGACACTGGGTAACCTTGCTGGCCTCCAGTCTGTACTGAATGATCTGAAGGCACAAAGCGTTGTGAACGTTCCTAAAGATATCGCTATGAAGGCGGTACGTGGTCTTCAGTGTCTCGATAACGAAGAGTACTGGGGTGTTCCTGCTGCTGCATCAGCCGGTCTGAAAATCCTCATGCCAGACAGCTCAGACAAAAACGCAACTGACCCTTGGGTCGAGTTGGAAACTGCGTCGCGCACCGCTACCGAAAACGGTGTTCGTCTCGCTCATGCTGTAGAAATTCTTGTTGCTGATGGTGGTGGTCACACGGATCGTGTGAAGGAAGCTATCCGTCGTCACGCAGCCTCACTTAAAACTAACCCTAGCCATCGCGACTACCGCCTGCTTGATGTTGTAGCAAGTCGTCAGATCCGTGCGGTTTCTGACCGTATGTGGACTGATGCTACTGGCTCGCGTACGCCGGTAGGTGAGTTTGGTACTTTCTGGGATGATGTGGACGAAAGTGCTGCCCCCGTGATGGATATTGACGACCTGTTAGATTAAGGATTGGATATGCGTAAATTATTGGCCATCGCTGCGATGACCCTGGCGCCTTTTGCGAGCGCTGTAGAACAACGTGACCTGTGCATCTATGACCCACTGGGTAACAGTGGGCCGATGTTTGGTCTGATGAAAGACTATCGCGAGTTTGCACTCGCGGAAGGTTTTGAAATCAAGCTTCACGCTTACACCGATGAAAAAATTGCCTCTGATGACTTCAAAGCAGAGCAGTGTGATGGTGTTGTAATGACGGGGGCTCGTGCGCGTCCTTTCAGTAAGTTCGCGTCTACCATCGAAGCGATTGGTGCCGTACCAACTGATGAGATCATGCGCCAGGTGGTCATGACTACAGCCGCTCCAAATGCGGCAAAGTTCATGCAGACTGAGCGTTACGCCGTCGGTGGTGTTATTCCGGCTGGTGCTGTGTACCTGTTCGTTAATGACAGAAGCATCGATACCGTAGAAGAAATGTCGGGCAAGAAGATTGCGACACTCGACTATGACGCACCATCAATCAAAATGGTGAACCACGTGGGTGCAGCGGTCGTTCCGTCAAACTCAGCTAACTTCTCTGGTAAGTTTAACAACGGCAGCGTTGATATCGCCTACGCCCCAGCAATCGCATACAAGCCTCTGGAAATGTACAAAGGCTTGGGCGAGAACGGTGCGATTCTGAGATACAACCTCGCTTATCTGGACTTTCAGCTGGTATTCCATCGTGAGCAGTTCAGCGATGAATATACGCAGAAGTCCCGTGAGTTCGTTGCAAGTCTCTTCGATCGTGCGATCAAGAGTATCAAGCAGCATACAGAAGAAATCGAAGACCATTACTGGTTAGACCTGCCTGAAGCACAGCAAAAAGAATATAACGAAATGCTGCGTCAGGTGCGTATCACACTGCGTGATGAAGGCGTATATGATGGCAAAATGCTGCGTCTTCTCAAAAACCTGCGTTGTAAGGCGGATGGCTCTGCAGCGGAGTGTGTCGAAAATCTTGAGTAAGACCAAGTAACACGTCTTGTCTTCCCAGGCATTTGCCTCCGGGAAGCGGACATTGGGGGATGAACCGAAGCCGTCCGGCTTCGGTTCTTTTATAATATAAGAGGTGTTTTTCATGGAGCAGCACGTACGTGCGGGCAACCGTACGATTTACGAATGGCTCGCTGCGCTTCCTGCATTCCTGGTGTTGGTATTCGTCATTATTCTGAATACCAGCCACACGATGCATGCGCAATTACTGCAATTGGGTGAAAGTGTCTGGGAAGGATACTTTATGCTTCGGCATGATCCGGTTGAGCCGTCCTGTAACCTCAATATGGATATTGATACTGAGCTGGCCAGAATCGTCGAAGAACGAAATAACCAGCCAATGGACGAGTTTGACCTGTTCGCGCCAGAGCCGGTAGATCCCGCAGTGATGCGGAAGTCACTGGAGGCCGCTCAGGCTCAGTGTGAGATCAAGTACGATCAGTACAATGCGACAAAAGACCGGATTACTCCGGCTGTTGAAATCTTCCGTTCAGTCGAGTTGGGTGTCGCCAACTTCGGTGAATTAGGTATGGCGACCCAGCGGATTATGCTGGCGATTCTCGTTCTGATCTGCGGTGGTACAGCACTGTTCCGTCGTCACCACATCGCCCTGAGACCTATGGTAACGGCGATGGATTATCGCGTTGCAGCGGGCGCTCAATTCGTTGCATTTGCCATTCTGTTTTACTCCGTATACAGCTTCAAAGAAGTTGCTTTCTCGGCAGGGATTGAGGTCAGTACCGAGCATGCAGTGCTCCACTGGCTGTGGATCTTCGGCTTTGGAGCGCCGCTCGCATTGACGCTCTATCAGATGGTGGTTATTCCTAAAGACGCCGAGCCAGGGGGTAACTTCCTTAAGGCTCAGCTGGCGATACCTCTGTATGCCACTATGTGTCTGATCTCTGGTACCTACTTCATCCTTGCGGGGCATCCAGCGGGTATTGGTATTTACCTGAATCAGATGATGGAGCTTTCTCAGTTATTCCTTAACGTAGGCTTGTACGTGTGGATCGGTATGCTTCTTAAGCGTACTGAGATGGCACAGAAGGTGTTCAATATTTTCCGCCCGCTCAAGTTACCACCTGAGATGTTGGCTGTTGCCGTCGTAGCTCTGGCTGCAGTGCCAACCGCTTACACTGGTGGTTCAGGTATTTTCGTTATCGCAGTAGGTGGTTTGATCTACATGGAGCTCCGCCGTGCTGGGGCGCGACGTCAGCTGGCGCTGGCGGCTACCGCAATGTCAGGCTCTTTGGGTGTTGTTCTGCGTCCATGCCTGCTGGTTGTTATCGTTGCAGCGCTGAATAATGAGGTGACTACAGACCAGTTGTTCGGTTGGGGGGTTAAGGTATTCTTCCTGACGACCGTCCTGTTCGCTGCCTATGCTCTTCTCACCCGTAAAGAACCGGTTGCAATTCAACGTCCGGATGGCAATGTCTGGCCTGAATTCAAAGAGGCGTTAAAGCCGCTGATACCATATGTGATTCTGATCGCTGTAACGCTCGTTGTATATGCACTTCTGTTGAATGCGTACCTTGACGAATTCTCAGCGCCTATCATTCTGCCTGTATTGCTACTGGTTATTCTTATTTATGAGCGCCTTAACCAGGAAAAAGACGTCCTGAAGCGTGAAAATCTGAATATTGATTACGTGGGTCACCGTCTTGAAGAGAGCTACGACGACCTTAAACAAGGTCGTGATTCTATCGAGAAGACGATTCGTGAAGCGACTACGGAGACCACGGGTCACATCGGTGCGCTGTTGATGCTGATGGGGATGTCGGTCAGTATCGGTGGTGTTATTGAGCGTGCAGAGGTCATGACGATGGTACCGACTGAGTTCAGCTCTATCTGGTTGGCTATGGCCCTGTTGGTTGGTATTCTGGTCGTTATCGGCATGGTTATGGACCCGTACGGTGCTGTGATTCTGGTGAGTGCCACGATCGCGAGTATTGCCTATGAAAGTGGTATTGATCCGGTTCACTTCTGGATGGTTACACTGGTGGCCTTCGAATTGGGTTATCTCAGCCCGCCGGTAGCATTGAACCACTTGTTGACGAGGCAGGTGGTCGGCGAAGAAGAGGTACGCTTATCCAAGGAAGAAGTGGTTGGCGAGAACTTCTGGTACAGAAACGAGAAGATATTACTGCCATTGGCCACCATGGCCACGGCACTGCTTATCGTCGCCTTTGTGCCACTTGCGATTGCTTACTGACCTAACATCTCAGTCAAAGAAAAACGGGAGCTAATGCTCCCGTTTTTTTTGGGGCTTGTTCGCAGGCGTTCATATGAGCAGGATTCAGGGCTCAAGCGTGCGTGGAATCAGTGTCACGGTAGAGTCTGGTACCGTCGATATATTTCTGAAGTACAGGTCGCCGAGAATGTCTGTACTTGTGTCGCCAATTGCCATGTTGCGATAGGCAATTTCATCAATGCTGGAAGGCAATATGAGGCTGATAGTTCCATCTTCATTGACGATGCTTCTTGGGCCGTCAGGGTCGTCGTAGTTGATGCCGCTGATTTCATAGTCACCCACAAAGTTAAGTAGTGGAAGCCCAGCCTGAAAGAGCACCATCAAGGTCTTCAGGCCGCCCTCGTCGTCAGGACCGTTATTATTGCCAAGGTCTATCAGGTACTGACTGTCTTCATTGATACCTTGTGCGGAGATGTTCTGCATATTGTCATCGCCAATGCTTGCGAGACCGATTCGCTGCTCCAGTTCCTGCATGCTAGGACCAGCATTAGCGGCACAGGCGCTTACCGTCATTACACTGAGCTGAATTAGTTTTGATAGCCCTGATGTTCTTCCACAAGTATTCACGCGGTGACTCCCTTATTATTGGTTTTGGGGGAGTTATCAGACCACGTCAGGTATTGCCTTGTTCAGAGTAATCAGTGGTGATTAAGGGGAACGGCGCTATGTGTCTGGACAGTAAAAAAGTGGAGGGGAATAGTGGCGCAGTCGCTCCGTCAGACTGCGCTTTTATAGAGTTATGGCTCAGTAGGCTGTCTTCTAGTCGGTACCGATCAGTTTGAGTGTGGAGTTCTCGAGCAAGCGTATCTCGTCAAAGACGATGTCCCCCATGGCTGCACCGGAGCTGTCTCTCGCTTTGAAGTCTCTGTAGGCAATCTCGCCGATACGGTCTGGCAATATAAGGGTTACCGTGGCATCTGCATTAAAGATAACCCGCTCGGCTTCCGGGTCGTCATATTCGACGCCTGAAATGGTATATCCACTGAACGCAGGAAGGAATGGGATGGCGGTTTGAAGAACGGTCATTAAGGCGATTTCAGGCGCCTGGTTGTTCGGACCGGTTTGCTCAACGACTTCCATCAGGTAGTCGACATCATCCTGGAAGCCTTGTGCTACAACCTCTGACATCCCTTCATCGTATATGGCGGTCATGCCTACGCGCTCCGCCAGGGACTCTGGGTCTGTGGGTATTTTGGACTCTGCGAAAGCTGATATAGAAATTAAACTAAGGCCAATTGCTGTGGCAATTACCGGGATTCGAAGCGTTTTCAGTCCATTCAACAGAGCGTCCATAGGTTCCTCGGATATTGTTATTAGTGTCTGAGAAGCTGTTTGGCTATCAAACATCAAAGAGGCTGAGGATGCCCAGTCATTGTGACTCAATTCACATTACGGGGGGATGGCGGCTTCAATTGTCCGGACTTTAATGGGGCGATTGAAATCTAAGGCGCAAAAAGTCTCATTACTATAGGTCTTTTTACGCCCTGATGAATGGAGGCTTAGTTTCGGGTGCGAAGTGTGATGGTCGAACCCTCTGACATACTCAGGTTTTTGATAGAAAGGTCTCCCATGGCGGGTCCGGTAGCGCCGCGGAAGTTTACATCTTTGAATGCAATCTCGCCGATACGTTTGGGTCCCTGCATTTCGATGGAGCCATCTTCGTGGAGCGTA
This sequence comes from Thalassolituus sp., assembly GCF_984348125.1. Lineage (NCBI taxonomy): Bacteria > Pseudomonadati > Pseudomonadota > Gammaproteobacteria > Oceanospirillales > Oceanospirillaceae > Thalassolituus > Thalassolituus sp. The sequence continues at coordinate 104,679 of NZ_CFHJLR010000003.1, read as the reverse complement.
ACTGAAGGGCCATCACCATAGTACTCTACGTCGGTGATCTCATAATCTGTGAGCACATTCAGGCCCGGGAAGATGCTTTGCAGAGCAGTCATGGTGGCAGTTTCTGGTGCTTCTGCGCCGTCTGAGTCCCCACTCAGAACGTCCTGCAGATAGGCAACATTTTCATTGAGACCTTGGCCGGTAATTTCTGCCATATCGCCTTCGGACATGGGTTTCATATTACCGAAGCCAGCAATACGTTTTGCTTCGTATTGTTCAGCGTCGATAGACGTGTCTATGGAGGCATTGGCGCTGGCGACAAATGGCTGTACAGGACCGAGGAGGACGGCCCCTACAGCAGCAACCATGCGGTAGCGTGATTGTCCTTTCAGTGCCTTGTCGAGTTGTTTCTCTGTAATCCATCCCTTTTCGACCATGATCTCACCAAGCATCAACTTGCTTGTGCTCTGAAGATCCAGTGCTTCATCTAACTGGCGACGGGTGATGAGTCCTTTGTGCATAAGTAGCGTGCCAAGGCGCGACTTCTGCTTAATTTCTTGTTGTTTACTCATTTTCATGGCCTTCGGGTTATTGCTTTGTGGAGTAATCCTGACCCATGGCTAAATTTTCGACAACGAACAGAAATTGACAGATGAACCTTTGTTCATTTTAAGGTGTTGCATCCCATTGATTTAAAAGGGGAAAGGCAATGTAAGCCAGCATTGTTATTTGTTGTAATGCCATGTTAGACAGCTTGATGGGCGGGATATTGTGGGGTTACGCCACCACCCTTGATTCTTTATACTTCGGCCCCAGTTAAGACTTCTACCTTTTCACTTTTCACGGAGACAGCGGATGAGTAACCCCCGCCATATCAAGATGTTAATCCTAGGTTCTGGCCCTGCTGGCTACACTGCAGCAGTGTATGGGGCTCGTGCCAATCTCGATCCGGTCATCATCACTGGTATGCAGATGGGCGGTCAGCTCACTACAACGACAGAAGTAGATAACTGGCCGGGTGACGCTCAGGGCGTGCAAGGTCCAGAATTAATGGAGCGTATGAAGGCACATGCAGAACGTTTCGATACTGAAGTTGTGTTTGATCAGATCAGTGAAGTAAAACTTGATCAACGACCTTTCTGGCTGAAAGGGGATTCGGGCGAGTACACCTGTGATTCTCTGGTCATTGCAACCGGCGCCAGTGCTAAATATCTTGGCCTTGAAAGTGAAGAAGCATTTAAGGGTAAGGGAGTTTCGGCATGTGCGACCTGCGACGGTTTCTTCTACCGCAAGAAACGTGTTGCTGTTATTGGTGGTGGCAACACAGCGGTTGAAGAGGCGCTTTATCTCTCAAATATCGCATCTGAAGTTGTCGTTGTTCACCGCCGGGATAGTTTCCGCAGTGAAAAAATCCTCGCCGATAAACTGCTTGATAAGGCTGAGAACGGTAACGTGACTATCCGTTGGAATAGCGAACTTGACGAAGTGCTTGGTGATGACATGGGCGTCACAGGTATGCGCATCAAGAACCGTGAGACCGGAGAGACGGAAGAATTGGACCTTGAGGGCATCTTCGTAGCCATAGGTCACTCCCCGAATACGGGCATCTTTGAAGGGCAGCTCGAGATGAAAGATGGCTATATCGTCGTCCAGAGTGGTCTGCACGGGAACGCCACACAAACCAGCGTAGAAGGTGTTTTTGCTGCAGGTGATGTCTCTGATCATATCTACCGCCAGGCCATCACGTCAGCCGGTACAGGCTGTATGGCGGCATTAGATGCGGAACGTTTCCTGGATAACCAGTAAGAACCCGGCGCTATTGGGTTTCAGAATCGCTGTTCAGTGATTCTGATAGCCATGAAGGAAGAGGGCGGAGCGATGCTTGGGTATCTCCGCCTTTTTTGTGCGAGTTGAGAAACTTAATCCGGTCCTTTGTCGCTGGATGAGACTGCCAGAGCCCCCATTGATGGCTGGTTTCATTATCAGACTCGAGAATATGCTCAAACAGCTCGTCAGAGCCTCTTGAGTGTCCGTAATGGTTACTGAGTAGCACAACGGCTCTGGCGTCCGCCGCTCGTTCCATATCGCGACTGAAGGCCATCAGGCTGATCAAGCCACTCTGCTGGGCAATAGTCCCCGCAGAAGAATTATCAAATCCACTTACCAGCGCGATTATTGTGTGGCCGATTTGTTCCAGCATCAGGACAACGGGGTGCCGTAATTCTATATGAGAGTATTCGTGCGCGAGCACCATCGCCAGGCCATTCTCACTGTGGACGGCATCGAGAAGCCCCCGGGTGACGTGAATATTGCCTCCTGATGTCGCAAAGGCATTAGCAGCATTAATATCGGGTAGCCAGTGGACTTTAACTGAGGAAATTTCAGCATCTTCAAGAATCAACTCCTGTGTCAGGCTCTGCAAGTAGTCCGCAATTCTCTGATCTTCCTCTGAACTATATCCGGATGGGGCCAGTGAGATATCAGGCTCCCACTCAAAGGGCACCGCAGGCGCGATACGCACAGCCCCCCAGCCGATCAGGAAGGAAAGACTGACCACTGCTATCAGCAGAGCGCCTGCCATAATGGCGAAATCGATAAAAGGGTTGTCGTGTTGGTTATTGATTCCCTCTGGCAGTTGAGGATTTTCTTTAGGGAAATTCATCCTTCAGGTTCGTAGCTGCTCAGCGCCAGCGTTGGTCATCAACGCGGTTCCATAGGCAAGTACTTCTACTGAGCCGAGGCCTTTCGCTGCATTTTCACCAATGCGTGAGGTTTCGTATTTCACGTTATAGATGGTTTCGGCACCTAGTTGACGTGCTTCCTGCTGCATACGCAAAACTGCTTCCCGTCTGGCGCGGTCGAGAAGACTTTCATAAGCACCGACCCGGCCGCCAAAAATATTCCGCAAAGAGGCAGCGACTGTTTTGAAGTAATCGACAGAGATGACGACGCTACCACATACCAGAATGGATTCGTGCCTGAGATATTCTGGAGGAGGGATTTTGACAGGTACAACTGAGATATCTCTGAGTTCCTGCTCGCGTTGAACGATGGAGCGGTAATGACGACTCTCGGAAAGTCGTCCGAAAACGTAACCCAGCCCAAGGAGAACAAGGAATACGATCAGTTCCATTAGCGATCTTCCACGAGCACTGCAGTGCCGTACACGAAAATTTCGGACGCTCCGGCGGCAATAGATGAGGTGGAGAAACGAACGTTGATGACAGCATTCGCTCCCAGCGCAGCAGCTTGCTGTTTCAGACGGTCGATGGCCTCTTCCCGGGACTCACTCAGGAGCTCCGTATAGCCTTTTAACTCACCGCCAAAGATATTCTTAAAGCCTGCCATGATGTCACGACCGGCATGTTTAGCACGAACAGTGCTGCCCTGTACCATTCCCAGATGCTGGGTAATGCGCTTCCCCGGAACGACTTCCATATTGCTGATTAGCATCGATCTCTCCTTTGACTGGAGCTTTGATAATACCCGAAAAGCGGGCACAAAAAAGCCCCGCAGAGCGGGGCTTCTTCTTACGACGTCAGCAATTAAGCAGTAGCTTCGTCAGACTTCTTCTTAGAGGTCTTTTTAGCTTTGTCGTGGTTCTCAGCAACAGTACCGAAGTGTTCCAGAGGGAAGTGGTCAACGTGTACCATTTCCAGAACATCTTTCTCGAATGCGATCATGAACTCGCCTTCGTCGGCTGTCAGAATGCCCATCTCAACACCTTCGTTGATACGGCCTTCGATTGACAGAGTTGCTTCGTCGTACTTACCAGCTTTGATAGCATCGCCAATTTTCTTGTAGATGCCCTCAGCCTTCTCAACGCGATCCAGCAGGCTGTCGTATACAGCCAGCGGGTTACGCAGACCATTCTCGTATGCTGAGCCGTATTTCTCTCCACGGTAGGCACCCTGAATCAGACGCTCACGGGTATCAGTGTGGTAAGAAACCAGATCTACAACTTTAGCAACCAGCTTGTCGTTAGGCGCTTTAGCACGACGGCCCAGTGGCATAGTCAGCACTTTCAGCAGCCATGCAGCAGGACGTGCTGGCAGGTTCTGCAGGAAGGCTTCGTGTGCCTCTTCAAATTCGAAAAACAGCTTCTCGATAGAGTACTGAACCAGTGGCAGATCTTCTTTGTTTGAACCCTGGTCAGCCCAGTGTTTCAGAACCATAGAAGCCAGGTACATCTTAGATACCATGTCTGCCAGACGTGCAGAGATCAGCTCGCGGAACTTCAGCTCACCACCCAGAGTAGACATAGCGATGTCGACACAGATTGCGAAAGAAGCTGCGTACTTATTCAGCTGCTTGTAGTAAGACTTGGTAGGACCAGACACAGGCACGCCAGTGAAGGCAGCATTAGTCAGGTTCAGAACCAGTGCACGGCTCATGTTAGAGAAGATGAATCCGAAGTGACCGAACAGAGCTTTATCGAAGCCTTTCAGATCGTTCGCTTTCGCAGTTTCCATTTCTGGCAGTACGAAAGGATGGCAGCGGATCGCGCCCTGACCAAAGGTGATCATAGAGCGGGTCAGGATGTTTGCACCTTCAACAGTGATCGCAACAGGAACAGAAGAGTAACCAGACTCAACATAGTTCTTAGGACCACGGATAATGGCTTTACCACCGTGAACGTCCATCGTGTCGTTAGCAACGGCACGAGCGATCTCAGTCAGGTTGTACTTCAGGATCGCAGAAGGAACAGATGGCTTGTGGCCTTCGTCAATAGCGATGGCAGTTACACGTGCAGCAGCGCCAGCGGTGTAAGTGTTACCAGCGATACGCGCAACGCGCTCCTGAACACCTTCCAGCTTAGCAATCGGCACATTGAACTGACGACGGATACGTGAGTAAGCGCCAGTAGCCGCGATAGAGTACTTACCACCGCCAGCACCAGAGCTTGGCAGAGTAATACAACGACCAACAGACAGACACTCAACCAGCATACGCCAGCCCTGACCAGCCATGTCAGCACCACCGATGATAAAGTCCAGTGGGATAAATACGTCTTTACCGAAGATCGGGCCGTTCATGAACGGAGAACCGATTGGCTTGTGGCGGTTACCGATATCCATGCCTTCGAGGTGGCGTGGCAGCAGTGCTACGGTAATACCAACGTCTTTCTTGTCGCCCAGCAGACCTTCTGGGTCAAACATACGGAACGCCAGACCAACAACAGTCGCAACTGGAGCCAGTGTGATGTAACGCTTTTCAAAGTTCAGTTTCAGACCCAGAACTTCTTTACCTTCCCAAGTGCCTTTGCATACAACACCAACGTCAGGCAGAGAGGTCGCGTCAGAACCAGCACGTGGGCCAGTCAGACCGAAACATGGGATCTCACGACCATCAGCCAGGCGTGGCAGGTAGTGATCTTTCTGCTCTTGAGTACCGTATTTCAGCAGCAGTTCACCTGGGCCAAGAGAGTTAGGAACACCTACGGTAGAGAAGGTCGCACCTGATACAGTCAGAGCCTGAAGAACAGCAGACTGAGTCTGAGCAGAGAAGCCAAGGCCACCGTACTCTTTAGGGATAATCATAGAGAAGAAACGTTCTTTCTTGATGTATTCCCAGATTTCCTTAGAGAGGTCACCGTTCTGGCTGATTTCCCACTCGTCTACCATAGAGCACAGAGTCTTAACCTGGTTGTCCAGGAAGTCCTGTTCTTCTTGTGGAATAGTCGGGTTAGGGTGGTTCAGCAGCATCTGCCAATTAGGTTTACCAGAGAACAGTTCACCATCCCACCATACAGTACCGGCTTCCAGAGCTTCACGCTCAGTGTCGGACATCTGTGGCAGAATCTTCTTGTAGAAGTTGAAGATCGGCTTAGTCACAGTGTTAGTACGGAAACCATCAAGGCTCAGTACACCCAGTGCGCCAGCAACGATCAGAGAGATTACGGTAACAGCAGTTGCTGCGCCGAAAACGAAAGCAGCTACTGTGAAAGCAGCCATAGCACCGGCTGCAACTTTCAGCGAGCTACGCTTGTAAGTCAGAGCGACCAGTGCGCCAACAAGGAGCAGGCTCCAGATTGTCGTAGTCATATCAGTACCTCAATAAGGTGGCCCTTGGGCCGTTATTATTTCTGTTTTTTCATACTTCCAGCGCACGAGGCGGTTACTCACTCGCGCGTGAGGCTGGCATTCTAACCAGTAAAATCACTGCTTCGCAAACCCAAATGTAAATTTCTTAGGGTGCGACGGCGTATGATTTTTTCTTTGTTTTCAATAATTTCGCTGATTCGCCAGCTAGCCTGTGCTGTTTTATGGGTGGTTTGGCGCATATGCCCTTTAATGGCGGCTTAAGTGTCGCGAAAGAGCTTCCCGGCGAAAGCGTAAATAACGACTAAACTGACTCTGTGTGATGCAATAAATAACCTGTCAGGCTGCGTATTATGGTGTTGGAACAATTTTCGGTATGGACGCTAGTGCTTATTGGCGGTGTCCTTGCTCTTGGCCTTTTCTTTCATTTGTTCCGATACTCTTCGAAGACTGCGGAGGTCGCGCCCGCGATTCTGACCAGTATTGGTATTTTCGGTACGTTTCTTGGCGTTGCGCTTGGCCTCTGGCATTTCGATACAGCAGATATTCAGGGCAGCGTCCCTAGACTGATGGATGGTCTGAAAACGGCCTTCTGGACTTCGATCGCGGGTCTGTTCGCCGCCCTGACCCTTAAGATCCGAGCAGCGGTCGAGCAGGCTGGCCGTCGTGCGGCCAGCCAGCATCGAGCTGCCACAATTGATGATCTTGATCTTTCTCTCCAGGCGCTGGTGAAGCAATTACACGATGGCTCTGAACAGAGCCTTCGCACTGAACTGACGAAGCAACACCAATCTTCCCAGCGGCGCTTTGACCAGCTTGTTGATGTATTGACGAATTATCAGCAGAAGATGGCTGATGCGAATGCCAAAGCATTGGTTGAAGCCATTCGCGCCGTCATGAATGAATTCAATACCAAGATTAATGAGCAGTATGGAGAAAACTTCCGTCAGCTGAATGAATCCGTTGTGGCTATGCTGGAGTGGCAGCAAACTTACCGGACGCAACTCGACGACTTGATTTCAGAGCAGGAACGCTCATCCAATCTGATGAAAGAGGCGAGCAACTCGTTTGAATACATGGTTCGCAACGCCAATGCGTTCAACGGTATTTCGGAGTCCCTGCAAGAGCTTCTGACAGGCCTCGAAACTCAGCGTATGAACATTCACTCCCAGCTCGGCAGCCTGGCGGATATGGTAAATAACGCGGCTGAAGGGTTGCCGAAGCTTGAAGAGCGATTGTCTGTTCTTACCCAGGGCATGTCGGATGCCGTCCAGTCGCAGCAGAGATGGGCGACAGAAGAATTGAGCCAGACACAAAAAGAACTCACGTCCCAGTTACACAGCATGATGCTGGAAAGCCAGGAGCAGCTATTGGCTCAACAGCAGCAGAGTCAGCAGCATATGCAGAAACTGGGTGAGCGCCTGGAGCGTCAGGTAGCTCAACTGGATACGGGCATGGAGGAAGAACTGAATAAAGCGCTTCGTGCATTCGGTCTTCAGTTAACGGCACTGTCTGAGAAATTTGTCTCTGATTACAGCCCACTCACTGACAAGCTCACAGAGTTGGTGAATATGGCCAGACAGGTTGAGGACTGACCATGCTGGATGACTCTCAGAAGCTGGATGACTCGCAGGATCACGAAGGTCATTGGGTGGCTGTTTCTGACTTAATGGCGGGCTTGATGATGGTGTTCATGCTGGTCTCCGTGGTCTTTATGATTAACGTCGAAACTGAGCGCGATAAAATTCGTGATGTGGCGATCCTGTACGATCAGCTCCGCACCCAGTTGTACAAGGATCTTGAGACCGAATTCGCTGACGACATGCCACGATGGGGGGCTGAGCTCGATGAAGATCTGGCTTTCCGTTTTAATAACACCGATGTTCTGTTCGATAAGGGAGAGGCAGAACTCAAACCAGAGTTTCAGGCCATCCTTGATGATTTCTTCCCTCGCTATGTGCGAATTATCACTCAGGAGCAGTACCGCGACGATATTCTCGAAGTGCGCATTGAAGGGCATACCTCCAGTGGTTGGTTTGGTGCACGTTCGGAGGACGAAGCTTATATTCTTAATATGAATCTGTCGCAGGAGCGCACGCGCTCAACGCTTGCCTATGTGCTCGGACTGAAACCCGTTGCCGGCGATAAAAACTGGTTGAAGGCGCACCTCACGGCCAATGGCCTATCTTCTGCCAAGGTCGTACGGGATGATGAGGGCAGTGAGCTTGGCTCTGCTTCCCGGCGGGTTGAGTTCCGGGTGCGTACCGATGCTGAAGGGCGCATTGCTACGATACTCGACCGGGTTCAGCCATGAAACTCTACAACTTTCTTGAGGCGTCGGAATTCAACGCGCTCAAGCATCGTATGGGAGCGGATGGCTATGGACATTTTGTCGAATTCGACCCTGAACATCAGCTGACATTCGGCGAACGTGACCAATTGGCCAGAGGGGTACTGATCGCGCTCCCCGGGCAATTACGCATCCTCCCTGACCGTACACTCGCACTAAAGAATTCCCGGGTATGGATTGAAGGGGAGGGGCAGATTCACCTCGCTGCTTGTCACGAACTCCACCGGCTTCGGGACGCTGACAGCATCAAGGTCAGCACACGTGATCCTGAAAAAACACTCAGCATATGCCCCGACTGTCTGGCAGAACTCAAATATCTGGGCCTGGACGGCCGCAAGAGTCGTCGTTTGTCTGAGCAATTGGACGAACTCTTCTCTATGGAGCGTTTCCGACAGGATTATCCCTTCTACCCGGTATAAATCGCCCGGTTAAGGATTCAGCGTACGCTCCGCCTTGAATTTAAGAGGCTCGGGCTTCCAGAGACCAATGTCAGGCGTGACGTCTGCACTGCCGTCGATCCCCACTTTGACCGCTTCTCCACCAGACAGCATGCGGAAAAGGCTGATTCCCAGGTTAGTCAGACTGACCTCCAGAGGAATATCAATTTTCTGCGATTGGCCTTCCTCGAGTTTAACGCTGCTGAGTGCACCTTTACCCAGTGACTTTCCTTCAGCCTGAAGGATATAGGCCAAAGAATTGAGATCCAGTCCGAAAGCATTTGGGTTTTCTACGTCCAGGCTGAGCATCAGTTTGGCTCCGCTCCAGCTGACATCCGACAGGCTGATATCACTGAATGTAATCTCCGGAAGCTGCGGTATCGGCAGGTTGCCTGCGAAATTAACGGGAATACTGATATTGCCCATGACTGGAACATCCATGAGCACATTGCCGTCGAGCGTGTAATCAACAGAATTTTTACCGCTCAGGCCGCCAATCGCGTTGGCCAGGTCGGTGAATTTCAGAGTCACTGGCAGCTGCACAGATTCAGTACCATTGGCGGGTACAGTCACGGTTGCGTCGGGTTGATTTACTGAGGCGAGAGGCGATCCTCCGACGCCCAGATCAAGGTCAAAGCCAGCGGCATCCAGTGCAAACCCATTCGGATTACTGACGGCAACATCGACCAGCAGGGTTGCTTGTTCCAGGGACAGGCTACCCAGAGAAACGCCCGCAACCTCTGCGGTAGGCTTTTTGACATCCACGATACCTTTTAAGGTTGCACAGGATGCAAGGAAAGTAACAAACAGAGTGGTGCTCGTCAGTCGTATAAGTGATCGTGAATTCATCAGTGTGGCCTGGATGTCAGAGTAAAAAAGTCAGGCGCTACTGTACCGCCTGATAAAGGAAGGTTCCAGAGGGCCTGATCTGGTTCTTTTCGGGCCGAACCGGATTTACTCCTTGGCCATGGCGCACACTACACGTAGTTTGGAACCTTAAAACGAAAATACGAAGCAAAAATAAAAATAATAAAGGTGATGTTATGTCTGAGTTACGCTCATGGGTTGCAGTGGGTTTTCTGCTGTCGTCGACCAACGCATTTGCGATGTCTTCTCCTCCTGCTCCTGAACTTGATGATCCCTATCAGGGCAGTGTAGCGAGCCTGGCTCAAAGGTGCATAGGTATTCAGTCTCCGGGAACGGGCAAGTGGCTTCGTTTTGAGGAGAGCCCCGGCTGGGCAGATGGCTTGCCGTCTTATTCGTTCTCTGGCGAATCAGTCACCAGTGCCAGTCTTTTCTATATGAAACCCAGTCGACATCAGCACTTTTTGCTGCGCGATGCCTCCAGCCGCTACCTGGGCGCAAGTGTAACCACGATAGTCAGAGCAACAGAGTCAGCCAATGATCGTACCGAATGGAAGTTGGAATCCAGTGGTGATGGTTATGCACTCTATAATGCGAAAACCGGTTTGCAGCTGGCACATCGTATCCGCAATGGTGAACTCTACTTCACCAGTGCCCTCGACTTATTATCTCTGAATAAAGAAACCGCTCTGAATTTCGTTGAGCTGGACGGCTGTCGTCAATTTCCTGAGGTTGCTGTTAATGCACAAGGGAACCGTGATGCTTTAAAAGGTGATCCAGGTTTGCCTGTGCGCGGTTACATTGATGCCCATACTCATATTTCGTCCTACGAATTTATGGGCGGAAAATTCATGGCGGGAGAGCCTTTCCATCGCTTCGGTGTTGAAGAAGCATTGAAGGATTCGGCCCACCTCCACGGTAAAGATGGATCGCTCGACCTTATTGGAAATCTATATACCTTTAACGACATCAATAACCGGTACGACACACGTGGCTGGCCAGATTTCCCATGGTGGCCAAACCATCAGCAGATGAGTCACTCGGGCTACTACTATAAATGGATGGAGCGTGCTTACCTGTCGGGGCTACGCATTATGGTTACCAACCTGGTTGAAAATGAAGTGCTCTGCTGGGCTCAGAGCCGGATCAATCCTGCATCATGGATAAACCCGAACAGCTGCAATGTTATGGACTCAATCCGCTTGCAGGCACAGCGGCTTCGTGAACTCGAAGAGTATGTCGATGCGCAGGCGGGAGGGCCGGGTAAAGGCTTTTTCCATATTGTCACCACACCTCAGGAAGCCCGTGAAACAATCGCCGAAGGGCGGATGGCCGTGGTGCTGGGTATTGAAGCCTCGGAAACCTTTAACTGCGGACTGAATGACTACTGCACCCGTGAAACCATAGAGGCTCAACTTCAGGAAGTATACGACCTTGGGGTTCGCTCTTTGTACCCGACTCATAAATTCGATAATCAACTGGCCGGATCTGTTGTTGAAAGTGGTTTTATTAATATCGGGCAGCTGCTGTCTACGGGGCGCTTTTTTGAAACAGAAGAATGTGCAGCACATACCCACGGTAAGCCAATGACGTCCGGCTTTCCTCTTATCGGAGATATCCCTGTTATTCGGGAAATTCTTGATGCCGTGCACCTTAATCCGGAATACGACGAATCTCGTCCGCACTGCAATCAACACGGCCTGAGTCCTCTGGGAAGCTACCTCGTGAACCGCATGATTGACCTGAAAATGATGGTTGAACTGGACCATATGAGTGACGCAACCGCGACAGCGGTCATGGATATTGCCGAAGCCAGAGGTTACAGCGGTGTTCTCTCGACGCACAGCTGGATGCTTAATGCGCCCGGAGGAGCTGTGCACCGTAATACTGAGCGTCTGATCGAAGCGGGCGGATTCGTAGCCCCTTATAATAGCGACGCGACGGACATGGTTCGTCGTGTTGATCGTTATCTGGATATTCTGGCAGATACCGAATATCTCAACGGTGTCGGTATTGGTACCGACATGAGCGGCCTGGGTGGACAGCCGGGTCCGAGATCGGATGTGGCAACGAACCCATTACTTTATCCATTTATATCGGAGTTCGGTATCGAGTTTAACCGCCAGGTATCAGGTAACCGGACCTTTGATTTTAATCAGGATGGAATGGCGCATTACGGCATGCTGGCCGACTTTATAGAAGACCTGCGTCAACAGGCGCCAGTGCGAACCTATGAAGCTGTCATGACGTCTGCAGAGGCGTATCTGCAGACCTGGGAGCGATCAACGGCCGCGGGTGTCACCGAGCATTATGAACCGACTGGTCTGAAAGACATTGATTAATTACGTAATCTGGTAAGAACATTTTCCAGGGAAGAATCCAGGGGTATGCCGCTGCTGTTCAGAACACCAGCGAGCCCCTAGTACCAGCCGATTGACATACTTCAGCGTCTTTGCGGACAACTTCAGGGTCAACAGCGTGACACGAGGCGAAGTTCAGAGCTCGGCCTTTTCTGAAACCTATAATGCTGCAAGAGTGTTTGTGCTTGGGGGGCTTCGCGCTTTTCTGGCGCAGTCTCAGGGCTAAGCCCGGATAATCGAATTATGGCGCCAGATCAAGATAATGAGACTTGGATTTGCAGGCCAAAAGCACCCGGTGGTAATCTTGACGAAGCTGCCCGCAGAGGTGGCATTCACCACAACTCCTGGGTAGTTAACAACCTGTGAGAGGCTCAAGAATGAGACCAATATACGCTTCAGTCAGTGCGCTGTTAGGAATGACCTGCGCTTTGTCTGCAATTGCCGCCGAACCGTTTAATTACGACTATCTGGGTATCACTTACGATTACCAGCGTATTGGCGTTGATGGCTTCAGTGAAGAACTGGAAGGGCATCGGGTTACGGCAATATACTCCGAAGAGCTGAAGCAAGGGCTCATCTATCAGGCGTTCGGTACCACCGAATTTACCGATGACGAGTTGATGAACTCTGGAGATTCCTACTTCTACGAGCGGGATTCTATCGATCTGGGTGTCAGCTTAGGAACTCATATCCCGTTCACGGCAAAAGCGGATGCGGTGGGTACAGTCAAGCTTGGATATGCGTTTTATGATGTATACTCGAGCCTGAAAGTGGATGGTGATGCCACCACGACCGTGGTCGATGAGTCAGGCTCTGAGCCCTTTGCGGACATATCTGCGGGTATTCGCTGGTTCCTGGATGACTACAACAGCATCGATATTCAGCCCTTGCTCGGTGTCATTGTGACAGAAGATACCAACGACGCTTACTTTCGTGGTCGGGTCAGCACACGTTTAGTCGGCACGATGGAAGCTTATATCGATATGACGACGTATCTTGATTCTGACTATCGTGCTTTCGGTACGGGTATGTTCCTGTATTATTGAGCCTGATTAATAGTCAGGGGTGCAAGCGGAATTGTGCCCCTGAATAGTGAAAAAAAACGACAAGGACGTTGAATGAAACCTTTCCTGATTCTGCTACTAACTATCGCTCTCCTCGCCTGTGGAGGAGGCTCTCCCGCCACTACGTTAAGCAGCGGTACAGATGAAGAAACTGACGAAGGGCTGTTCCGTGAGTGGACAGAAACCGATAGCGGTTTCCTTCTTGATCTCACCGGCGGCGCACTAAACAGTAACCTCGCCTATTACTTTGTCGAAGAAGACGGATCACGTTGTGATTGCAGTCTGACGTTTCTGGGTGACGAAACATCAGGTTCCTATGTTCTTAAGCAGTGCACGTATCGGGTAGGAAGTTCAGGCGGAGACCCTGGCTGTAATTCTTCTAATCACACTGGGACGTACGAGCGGGACAATAATCGGCTTTCGATTTGTGACGACACTCAGGATTGTTCCACATATCGCTGAGTGTCTGAAATAAACGCGTTGATCATGAATCAGAAGTAAACACGGATACCGTAAACGTAGGTTGGGGCAGAGTGCTCAATATCTTTCTGGTAAGAAAAACGACCAGACAGAATGTCTGAAATATTCAGCTCCGCAGACAGGTCGACGATAATCGAATCTTCCTCTTCACCGGTCGCATAAGACACAGTGCCTGATAATTCCAGAGGTGAGTATTCAGATAGACGATAGCGGGTTTCAAGATTAAGCGCCGAGCTGTCGGTATAGGTCACCGTGGATTCGCTGAAAAAGAAATTCACATCAGTGCGCTGAAACTTAGTTTCTACATCAGACTTAATTTCGCTGTACGACAGTCCTGGGATGAAGTGCAGGGTAGGGGTGATCTGGAAGTAGCGATCGATAGCAATCCGTAATGTCCGCTGATCAACATCGGCACCATATCTGGCTTCATCTGTCTCATAGCGGTCTTTCAGCTCAACAAATCCCGCGGAAACACTGGCGACTACCTGATATCCAAGATCTTTCTGGAGCTTAAGGACCGTTGCTGTTGTTTTTTCAGGCTCTCCCGAAGCAGGAGAATCCAGCTTGCTCTTTGCGAAGCTAGCCTGAACGTAATCATAGTTTATCGCCGAGTCGGCAAATGACAGAGTAGGAAGGGCAACGGCCGCAGCCAGGACAGCAGACTTGAACGAGGGCATAGTGTTTTCCGTAATCGCAGCGCATCAGCGCCCGTTTCTGATAATTATTATTATGCCCGATAGTACAGAAACTGCCCGGATTATCAACAGAGTTCTGAGGCTGCAGAACGAAAGAGGCCCGCACGACGCGCCGCTGTGACCGGCGCGGATGCGGGCCTGAAACCCAGCGAAGTAATTAGCTCAGATCAAAACGATCCGCATTCATCACCTTCACAAAGGCCTTCACGAAGTCATTAACGAACTTCTCTTTGTTGTCGTCCTGAGCATACACCTCAGCGTATGAGCGCAGAATCGAGTTGGAGCCAAATACCAGGTCGACACGCGTAGCAGTCCATTTGGTTTCGCCGCTCTTACGATCAACAATGTTGTAGTGGCTCTTGCTCGCGGGTTCCCATTTGTACGCCATATCGGTCAGGGTAACGAAAAAGTCGTTGCTCAATACACCGACATTATTTGTGAATACGCCGTGCTCGCTGTCGCCAAAGTTGGTACCCAGCACACGCATACCACCGATCAGAACCGTCATTTCTGGGGCTGTCAGACCCATCAACTGAGCGCGGTCGAGCAGCATTTCCTCTGGCGCAACGACGTACTCTTTCTTGGCATAGTTGCGGAAGCCGTCGGCGAGAGGCTCAAGGACATCAAACGACTCAGCATCGGTCTGATCGTCAGTGGCGTCTCCACGACCCGGCGCAAATGGGACAGTAAGGTCCACGCCCGCATCTTTCGCTGCTTTCTCTACCGCAGCCGTACCGCCGAGTACGATCATATCGGCAATACTGACGGGCTTACCGAAGCCAGCACGAATGCCTTCAAGAACAGCCAGAACTTTTTGCAGGCGCTCAGGCTCATTACCTTCCCAGTTTTTCTGAGGCGCTAAGCGGATGCGTGCACCGTTCGCACCACCACGAAAATCCGAACCACGGAAAGTACGAGCGCTGTCCCAAGCAGTCGCGACCAGTTCAGCGACAGTCAGGTCGGTTGCCAGAATCTGCGCTTTCAGGTCACCAACCTCTGAATCGCTCAGCTCATAATCCACTGCAGGAATCGGGTCCTGCCAGATCAGATCTTCTGCTGGTATATCTGCACCCAGGTAACGGCTCTTCGGCCCCATATCGCGGTGGGTCAGCTTAAACCAGGCACGGGCGAACACATCTGAGAAGTACTCAGGGTCTTTATGGAAACGTTCGCAGATTTTGCGGTATTCCGGGTCCATTTTCATCGCCATATCGGCGTCTGTCATCATCGGCATGGTGCGGATGCTCGGGTCTTCAACGTCTACCGGCATATCCTCTTCCTTGATATCCACCGGCTTCCACTGCCACGCACCCGCAGGACTTTTGGTCAGTTCCCATTCGTGATTCAGCAGCATATCGAAGTAGCCCATATCCCACTTGGTCGGATTGGTTGTCCAGGCACCTTCAGGGCCGCCGGTCAGTGTGTCGCGACCAATGCCACGGCCCTTATGGTTGTTCCAACCAAGACCCTGTTCATTCACGTCCGCGGCTTCAGGTTCAGGGCCGAGATCATCCGCGTTCGCGTTACCGTGACATTTACCCACGGTGTGGCCGCCTGCAGTCAGGGCTACGGTTTCTTCATCGTTCATCGCCATACGCTTAAAAGTATCGCGTACATCAGCTGCTGACTTGAGTGGGTCAGGTTTGCCATCGCGGCCTTCCGGATTCACATAGATCAGGCCCATCATTACCGCAGCGAGTGGGTTTTCCATCTCGTGATCATCGGAATAACGGCTGTTATCGTTGTTACTCGGTGCCAGCCATTCTTTCTCTGAGCCCCAGTAGGTGTCTTTTTCAGGGTGCCAGATATCTTCACGACCACCGGCGAAACCAAAGGTTTTCAGGCCGAACGACTCGTACGACAGGTTACCGGCCAGAATCATCAGATCTGCCCACGAGAGCTTGTTGCCGTATTTTTTCTTGATTGGCCAAAGCAGGCGACGCGCCTTATCAAGGTTCGCGTTATCCGGCCAGCTATTCAGCGGCGCGAAGCGCTGGTTGCCGGTGTTCGCACCACCACGACCATCGGCAAGACGGTATGAACCCGCAGCGTGCCAGGCCATACGGATCATCAAGCCACCGTAGTGGCCCCAGTCGGCTGGCCACCAGTCCTGGCTGTCTGTCAGAAGCGCCTTAACGTCACTCTTAACGGCTTCAAGGTCCAATTTTTTGAATTCTTCGGCGTAGTTGAAGTCTTCGCCGAGTGGATTCGTTTTGGTGTCGTGCTGATGCAGAATGTCGAGGTTCAGGTTGTTCGGCCACCAGTCGGTGTTCGAATTTCCGTGTTGCGTGACACTGCCGTGCATAACCGGGCATTTGCCCGCAGAGTTGTTGTCCATCGTCGCACCTCATCAATTGCTATCGTTATTAGCGTTGCTTGTGATTACTAAGATACAGAGTAGCGCGATAGGTTGATATTAAAATTATATTAAATATATCGGTGTGATAGTAATAATTGATTACCTGCTATTCAGGCGTGTGCGGGTGCATGTATGAACGCATTGCCCGCAGTAAACTTCAGCTTTCGGCCACAGCGGCTGACCGGTTGAATTGAACCAACTGCATAATGACAGAGGCAACAATGACAGGAACAAATGATACCCAGAGCACGATATCCCACCCCCAGTAGCTGAGTATGCCCCCCGAGGCAAAAGAGCCGATTGCCATCAGCGAGAATACGATGAAATCATTCAGTGATTGCACACGGTTTTTCTCTTCTGATCGGTGGCACTGTAGGATCAGCGCTGACGCTCCGAGAAAGCCAAAATTCCAGCCTATGCCCAGTACGATCAGCATGGACCAGAAGTGGAGTACATCCACACCATGGAGAGAAATTCCGGCTGCAATGGCAGTGAGTATCAATCCTAGAGCTGAAATACGGATGGCTCCGAAACGCGCAATCAGGTGCCCGGTAAAAAAGCTGGGCCCATACATGGCAATCACATGCCATTGAATTCCCAGGTTTGCATCGGCCTGCGAGTGTCCATGAAAATGCATCGCAAGCGGAGCGGCCGTCATCAGGAAGTTCATCACCAGGTAAGAGACGGCACCACAAACAACGGCAGGCAGAAAGAGGGGCTGGCGAATAATGTCACCCAGCGCGCGACCTCCAGCAACTTCTTCAACGCTAGGGCGTGGCAACTTAACACCCGACAGAACTGCGCCGGCAAGGGCTGCAGTAAGCGCCTGAATCAGGAAAGACGCCGCAAAGGGTGGAGTATCTAACCCGGGCAGAGAGAGATTCATCGTGTGCGTAATCAGCTGGGGGCCAACGACACCTGCCGCGATTCCGCCAGCCATCACCATAGACAATGCTCGTGGCTGCCTGTCAGGCGCTACGCCATCGGTCGCCGCAAAACGAAAGGACAGAACCACCGCAGCATACGCGCCGCCGAATATTGTCGACAGGCACAGAAGAGTGAATGAACTGTAGATCATTGCAGCCATCGCCGATACCCCCGAAAGTACCCCCAGAGCAGTACCGGCCTGAAATGCAATCAGGCGCCCATAGCGCTGTGCTATGAGCCCCGAGGGCAGAATGCAAAGTGCCATGCCTACAACAAACAGAGAAATCGGGAGTGTCGCCAGTGCCGGATCAGGAGCCACCTGATGACCTATGACCGCGCTGGTGGCAAAAATCACGACCGAGTTTGCACCCGCCAGTGCCTGAGCAATTGCCAGACGCCAGATATTATTGGTTTGTTGAGCTTCACTGAGTTGCATGGATGAGTGCCTTAAAGTCCCTGAACCTGACGTTCCTGAACACGGAGCTTATCGTATATTTAGCGTCATCGGCGAGGTGTGAGAGGTGAAACAGTGATATTCAGAAATGACCTCCCCATAGGAGGCCGAATTTCATTTTCAACTATTTGAAAAATATAGATATTTAAATTGTTAACGGAATTGGTTACCCCGATAGTTACCCCTACTTTTGGGGTGGTAGAAAGAATTGAGAGCCGGTGATAACTATCGCTAAAACATATTTCTCAGCTATCGATTTTCCAAATTGCTTTTAGTCGTTCAACCGTGTGACGCCATTTGGTTGTCGTAGGTTTACACACGGTATTCTGATTGCCGAATAGCCCGGTCTCACTGAAGGCATTGCTGTTGGCTTCGGTGTGTAGCCATTTAACAGGCACGACGTACTCTGCACTGTCGTCAGGCGCTGCTGAGAAACTGCTGTAGTCCAATTGAGTTGGTAGGCTGGTCAGTGGTTGTCCGGCGATACAGAATTCACTGATGCGCTGTCGTTCTCCGGTCACAATACCCACGCCAACGTAACCGGTTTTAGGGATATTCACCCAAATCCGGTCTCCTTCGGCCAACATATTCAGAGTGTTGGAATACCATTGACCACCGCCTGCAGCGACAAAACCGTGCTGGCGAGCATCCTCCCAGTTACGGCATTCGCCATGGCCAAAGGATACATAGAACTCGCCATTCCACGGTTCGCGCGCACCTCGGGTGCTTACGAGCTGTTGGGTTTCCTGTGGGTCTATCATCCAGGCGCGGGACAGGTAACGGTTGCTACCATCGCTGAACGCGGAAAAAAACACTGCGTTAATACCTACGCCATGGCGGTTGTTCAGGTAGGTGATAATGCGCTCAGTACTGGCATCCAGTTCAGATGCCACTATCACCATCTGATGTGAGTCGTTTAGGGTGACATCGGCTAACGACAGGCCAAACTTAGCCTTGAATGCCACGTCGAGGCTTTGATTTGGTAATTTGTGTTTACTTGCGAAATCGATGTAACAATCTACCAGCTGATTGTCTTCCAGTGTTTCCACCCACGAGGCGTAGTCGATGGCCTGCGCCACCACATCACGGGGAGTCTTATCCCGCTTAAGTTCAATTATGATGACGCTGCCATTGGCATCCAGCGCCATCAAGTCTATGCGCTTATCAAAACTGGTGCGCACTTGCCGGCCGATCAGCAGCCAGTCGGAGTTGATGATCGACACATCCTGCACAATCAACTCTTCCAGCTGGTTTTCATCGTCCAGGCGGGCAGTTTGGAGCCGCAGTGGTGTACTGGTGGTACTGTTGCCGGCGTTAATGCGCCAGATGCCTTGTTGGATCGCCATACTCATCCCTGCTATTTTTGATAAATATATCGGATAGATTCGGGATATAACAGGTTGGGGGGCTGCTTTTAAGGTTGTTATAGTGGTCTACATAACGTCGGAAAGAGCCGTGCTATGAGTAAGGAAAAACTGTTCACCAATACTCCAATGGGGCGCGCCATTATAGACGCCATGTTGGAGGTGAACGCTGCAATATCTGAGCAAGTGGCAGATGCTGAGCCAGGAACTTATAGGGCTTACATCTTTGGTGGTGCTGCTCTGCATATCCATACAAATGCTCGTGGTTCAAGCGATATTGATGTTGAGATACAGGCTGCACAGGCGCTCGAGCTGGATGATATTACCATTATTTATACAGACGATGATGGGCTTGAGAAGGCCCTAATTGTGGATGATACCTTCTCTCCGACCATTTCTGGTTTACTACCTGAGTACTATCAGGATGATGCCATACCGCTTTTTGGCTCTGATTCTGACCCTCTGGTTGCGTATGTAGTAACAGCACTTGACCTGGCTGTAAGTAAGTTGGATCGATTGGCAGTTGACGACCAGGCTGACATAATATCGCTTCATCAGGCGGGTAAGTTCACTGCAGAAGAGCTGCGTAAGCACGCAGAAGAAGCCCTGATTGGCGCCGTTGGCAATGAGCGAAGACTCAAGGGTAATATTGAGTTTATGGTAAACCAGCTGCAGGAGCTGGAGAGTTGAAATGACAGATCAAGAGTATCGGCAAGTATTACTGCAGGTTGTACGCAGCGCCTCATTAGAGAGCGCTGCTGACGGTTTGTGCCTACTTGCCGATGCTGCCTGGAACAAAGGGTGGGAACCTGATCTGGACGGCTTTGCTCTGGATGGCTTCGATCTGGACGAATGTCGCAAAGCAGCCTATCTGTTCGATTTCTTTGCTATGAATGCAGCCATGCCAGCAGAGCGTAGCAAGCGCCTGCGTCAGTGCTTATCGAGTCTGCAATCACAGCTTATGGCTATGCCTTGGCAGGCTGAACCGTTTTACCAAGCCGAAACTCCACCGCTAACTAACCGCGACGCTCTGTCGCGCAAATGGGGCTTTAGTGCAGGATTCCACCCCAAAAAAGTAAAGGGTTTGCTGGATTTGCAGCGGCGAGTTAATCGCCAGGCTGGATAGCTCGCGAGTCCTCTCCAGAGCTAAGCTTCCCTGCTTTGTCTGCTCGCTGACCCATAACTCAGTACTCCGGGTCGTTTACTGCGTTCATCAGGAGGTCAGCATTTGTCAACATCTCAGGCGTAAGAGTGTTGAGGACTGTTTGCTTGTCGATGACGTGGTAGCGCGCATGGGTGCCGCCGACGTGAGGCTCATCGACCGTTCGAATAGCTGCGCCAGCAGTGCGCAGCTCATGGATGACGGTAGAGAGGCGTGCGTGTCTGTATTTGCTGATAGCCTCAAAGCTGGAGATATGTCCGACTGTCAGCAGATGGCAGATGATGTATTCCTTCTTCTTGAATTTCTTCATGCTGCACCTCCTTCGTTGCGAGAGGCGCTAATCCTGCTTTCGATCCAGTCGTTGATTTCAGATTCGACCCAGGCTGAAGCACGGGCACCGAGCTTAACCGGAGCAGGGAAGGTGCCCTCGTTGATCATGGCGTGTGCCTGAGAGCGGCAGATACCTACGCGTGGTTGAACGTCTTTCCAGCGCAGTAGACGTGATTGTTGAGGTTGGGTGTTCTTGGCCTTGGGTTGTGCGTTCTATACCGCTACCGCTGACAGAGGCATTCCTATCTCCTGGGGTAACTTTTACCCACCCGAACTCAGTTACCCCGAAAGTTACCCCAGAACTATCTGCGATATAAATGGATGTCTTTGGATGTTGTTGGAACGAAAACCCAGTATTTACGAGGCTTGTGGCGAGGAATTTGTTGGTATTGGAAGACTTTGAAAGAAGGAATGGCCTCCCCATAGGGACTCGAACCCCAATCGTCCGCTTAGGAGGCGGAAGCTCTATCCTGTTGAGCTATAGGGAGGAAGGCTGAGGATTCTAACGGTTGGTGTCGTGATTGTCAGCCCCGGCAGGGGCTGCGCACTCAGATGTTGTCTAATTCGTTTTTCTGTTGTTCCTTCAGGCGACGTTCTTCCCACTGAAACTCCGTGATCAGTCGGTCAATGAAGCGTTGGCCTTGAGGTGAGATCGTGGTGAAGGAGAAGCCACATTGTGTATTGCCGTTGTCACTCAGCTGAATATGGCGGGCTTCCAGGCTGCAATCCATCGAGTTATCGCGGTTAAAGCGAACCCGGGCCATAGGGATGTCCTTGTGGTTGTGCAGTATGTCAGTGATGTCGCCTTTGAACTTGGCCTTAAAACCACTCGAAGACAGATCTACCAGGCGCCCTGTGAGTCCATCGCTGTCTTCATCATCGTCTTCGAAGCGCAGTGTTACTAAGATCTGGTGTGCAGGTGGCACCATGACACGGTAGGCAGTGCGACGCTGCAGATAGAGAACTTCTTCGGGAAATTCGGCGCGATACTGCTCCTGATCCGGCTGATAGCGCAGGCGACCCGTCATTCGGAATTCAATGCGCACCCCCTGGGTGTCGCACTCCACTGAAAATCGCTTACCGCTCCTGATCAGATCGTTGCCCTGCATCGGGATAACCCGGTCCATAAAGAAGCTGCGGGACTTGAAGCTGGTTTCCGTAATTGCCGATTTGTATTCGGTGTCGTCGCCGTCTATACGCAGGGTCACAGGGGTTTCCAGAAGCACAACCTTGCGCAGAGCGCCGTATACGTCTTCTGGGGTGTTCAGCAGAAATTCCTGATTGATACTTGCCTCTGGCATGTCTGACGATCCACTACGCTTCGATACTATTAAGTCCCGGATTCGCTCCGGAAGTTTTTCCATATTCATTATATAAGTGTGGATCATTCTGTCGGGCATGCAAGATACGAAGCTTCTGCTCGGCGCGGAATCGCAACGCCAGAACCATTTCACTCAAGCGCTCAGAGATTTGCCGGTTGGCCTCATACTGAGCGGCAAGCTGCTGCCACAAGGGGTGAATTTCGGGATTGCTCTGGATAGCTTCGTGCTGAAGACATTCTGCACTGAGCGGTAATTGGTGGTCTTTCATCCACTCTAAACGCGTGCCTGCTTGCTGCTTCAGCAACTTAACCTGATGTTCTTTGGCAGGGTTCAGAGTATCCAGTTCAGACGTACGGTGGTGGCTCACGGCCTCCAGTTCCTGCTCTAGCAGGGTGAAGAGCTGCCGGCTGGCGTCGAGCTCGGATGACATCAGCCGGGCAAGGGGAGAGGTATCTAAAAGCATACCTGAGGACCTCAGAAGTTGAATCGGTCCTCAAAATCAAGCATTTTCCCTGCCAGTCTGTCGTAATCGATTTTGTATTCGCCGTTATCAATGGCGCTACGGATGCGCTCAACGGTTGCGTCGTCGACGTCCTTCATCTCTTTAATCTCAGCTTCTATCTGCTGAATGCTTTTGCTGCTCGCGCTAAGCTTGACCTGGTCGGTCAGTGGCGCGGACTCCCTGGCTTTGCCTTCAGCATTCGTCTCTGGGGCCTTAACGGGTTCAGTACGACTACGATTCGTGTCGACACTGTTGCCGTTAGTGAATTTACTGATGTTCATCATCATTTCTCCGAGCTTCATTCAGATGTACCTCTTCATTGTAGTTAACGGCAGCAGATTTCATTACTTTAGGAAAAAGTGTCAGTTTTTTTGAAAACTCACTGGACCTGTACTAAGCCATCGCCGATGACCTCAGCAAACAGGGTGGCTCCAGACTGAGTATTCCTGACCCGTATATGTTCACCTAAGTGACCACGGGCCAGAGCTTCGCCCTTCATTTCGACCTGTATGCCCGGCCTGACCAATCGGATTTTCAGCAGTTGCCCGCGTTGAACAAGGTCGGGTAAGTCGACCATGTCAGGTGTGACAGGTGTTCCTTGTCGCAGAGTTCGTTTGCTCAGCATTCCGCTGACGGCGTCAATATTACTGAAATACCCTTTGTGCAGATCAGAGGTGTCAAGGCGACTGATTCTGAGTTGACCTGCATTGATAACAGTATCCCGGCGTATATCGGTATCAGCGGTGACGACATCTGCGAACACCTTCAGTTCAACCGCGAACGATTGGCGCCAGAAGGGCGCTGCACAGCTGACCTCAACACCGTTGCGCCCAGGTTGCAGGTGGCGGATAACATTCACCTCTAGCGAAGCGCTGCAGTCAGGCAACTCATATCCCGGTGATACAGAAGGATACTCAAACTCCGATACACCGGCGTCTCCCCCCAGTGCAATCCAGCGATTTTTCAGTTCAGCGGTGACATCATCCAGAGAGCTTCCGGCCTGAGCAACGGTCGACAACGACCAGATGAAAAAACCAAATAAAACGCCTGCGCTTCTCTGGTTCTCTACTATGCTCAATGAAGCTAACGAAAATGATGTCATGATTCCGGCACTTTTATTACTCATACCTCAGGTTGAGCAAAGGTCATGCCGGAATTGATCTGAAAGAGAGGCACACATGGCTGGTGTTCTTGAGTCCGTAAACCAACGTACCAAGCTGGTCGGCGAAAACCGTCTGGAGCTGCTGCTTTTCCGCGTCCGCGGTGAACAGTTGTACGGCATTAACGTATTCAAAGTAAAAGAGATCATACAGTGTCCGCGACTGACGTCCCTGCCTGGCAGCAATCGTGTTGTCCGTGGGGTTGTTCACATCCGCTCAGGAACCACACCGATTCTCGATATGAGCCTGGCAACGGGTGGTCCTCCGCTGGATGAAGTGAATGGCTCGTTCGTGATTATTACTGAGTACAACGGTGCGACTCAGGGCTTCCTGGTGGCTTCGGTCGACAAAATCATCAACATGAACTGGGAACATATTCATCCACCGCCCAAGGGCACGGGCCGCGAGCATTACCTCACAGCAGTCACTGAAGTTGAGAATCACATCGTCGAGATCATCGACGTAGAGAAGATTCTTGCTGAAGTATCGCCGGTGAAAGAGGACATCAGTGAAGGCATCGTCAGTGACGACGTCCGTACTGAGGCCGGTAAAAAGAAAGTTCTGATCGTGGATGATTCTAAGATTGCGCGTAAGCAGATTACCCGCTGTCTGGAGAACGTTGGCGTAGAGGTTGTCGCTCTCGAAGATGGCAGACAAGCCTGGGAGCACCTGAAAGGAATCGTGGAAGAGGGTGAGCGACCGCAGGACCGTTACATGATGTTGGTATCCGATATTGAGATGCCAGAGATGGATGGCTACACGCTGACCACTCACATTCGTAGTAACGATGCGATGAAGGGATTTTATGTAGTACTGCACTCATCACTGAGTGGTGTATTTAACCAGGCAATGGTTGAAAAAGTGGGTGCTAATGACTTTATTGCAAAGTTTGACCCCGACGTACTGGCCGACAATATTGTGAGCCGAATTAACCACGGTTGAAATTGATGACGCATAACAAGAAGGAAGTCGTGGTAACTGCTGCGGAGTATAACCAGTTCCGCGACTACCTTGAGGGACTCTCCGGCATTCTGCTGGGGGATGGCAAAGAATACCTGGTCGCCAGCCGTTTGCGAAAGCTCATGGCCGACCGCAATTTACCCAGTCTGACCGAGCTGATGTACTGCATGGAGCGTGACCGTCAGTTCAAAAATAACGTCATTGATGCCATGACGACCAACGAAACACTCTGGCTGCGTGACAGTCATCCTTTTGAAATACTCCGAAACCGCGTGTTCCCTGCGCTCGCTGAACAATCATCGCCCATACGTATCTGGTCTTCGGCCTGCTCAACAGGGCAGGAACCTTACTCTATCAAACTGACTGAACTGGAATTCCGCCGAACGAGCTCGAAACGTCTGCCTGCTGTGTCAGTGTTGGCTACCGATTTATCAGAAAGTGCTTTGAGCGCCGCCAAAGAAGGGACGTACCCATGGATGGCGATACGGCGTGGCATGCCAGAAGACCAGCTGGCGAAGTACTTTGAAAAAACCGGAGACGATGCCTGGCACGTCGGCAAAGAACTGCGCCAGGGCGTGGAGTTCAGAAACTTTAACTTGAACGACAGCTACTCGCGTCTCGGCACCTTCGATATTATCTTCTGCCGCAATGTACTGATTTATTTCAGCGCCGAACGCAAGCGCGAGATCCTGCTGAAGATGCACGGCGCACTTAAGCCCGGTGGTTATCTGATCCTGGGGGCATCGGAAGCCTTGAGCGGTATGCCGGATCACTATGAAATGGTCAGTTGTAACCCCGGTATCCTTTACCGGAAAAAGTAATCGTTTTAGCCCTTGCCGCTGGTAGGTAAGGGCTTGCCGTTCCCCTCTGCGAAACTCTCCTTTAAATGCCCTCTGTTTTTATAACTTATTGAAAAATAAGTAAAAAATAAATTGGCCCAGCTCTTGCTGTATCTCTGCAGACGAACACATATGGCAAACAGGCAGGTACAGAATGGGCGCAATCAACTTTACCAACGCACTCGGAATCCACGACAACGCAATGCAGCTTCGTGCGCAACGCGCTGAAGTACTGGCAAACAACCTTGCCAATGCAGACACCCCAGGATTCAAGGCCCGTGATTTTGATTTTAAAGCCATCCTCGAAGCAGAAACTCACAGTAATAACTCATTCGGTATGTCAGCGACGCATTCTGCTCACCTGAGCGGTACCAGCGGCTTTGCCGATGACGAATTGAAATATCGTAACCCTCTGCAGCCTTCCATCGACGGCAACACGGTCGACGCCCAGACCGAACAAGCCTTATTTGCCCGCAACAGCATGGACTACAACGCCAGCTTCGAATTTTTGAGCGGTAAGTTCAAAGGCATGCGTAACGCGATCCGGGGAGAATAATTATGTCACTGACCAGCGTACTTAACATTGCCGGAAGCGGTATGACTGCCCAGTCAGTCCGACTGAATACCACCGCCAGTAACATTGCCAACGCCGACAGCGCTTCAAGCTCTGTGGATGAAACCTACCGCGCACGCAAGCCCTGGTTTTCCGTGCTCGAAAGCGAAGTGAATTCAAAAAGCCGGGATGTGAACGGTTTTATGGATACCGATGCGGCCATGGGTGCTGGCGTAAAAATCGACGGCATCGTCGAAAAAGATTCACCGCTACAGGCACGTTTCCAGCCAGATCATCCAATGGCGAACGACGACGGCTACGTGTACTACCCGAACGTGAACATCGTTGAAGAAATGACCGACATGATGTCTTCATCGCGCAGCTATCAAATGAACGTTGAAGTTCTTAAAACCGCGAAGCAGATGCTGCAACGCACACTCACACTTGGCCAGTAAGGGGGCGATAAATGGCGATTAACGAAGTAAACAACAACGCCGCCGTACTGGATCAGTACCGTACGCCGACGCAGACCGAAGCCAAAGAAAACGAACTGGGTCGTAATGCCTTCCTCGAACTCATGGTCGCGCAGCTGAATAATCAGAACCCACTGGAGCCGACAGATAACCAGGCGTTCGTTGCTCAGCTGGCTCAGTTCTCATCGGTTGAAGGGATCGACAACCTCAACGATACGGCAGAGAGCATGGCGGCACAGTTTACCTCCAATGCCGCTTTACAGGCGTCAAGTCTCGTCGGTCAGAGTGTGATTGTTGATGGTAATACCACAGGCCTGCTCACGAACGGCGGTGTGGTCAGCGGCTTCACTGAGGTACCTGCGGCGACAGGCGACATGATGCTGACCATCGAAAACAAAAATGGTCAGACTCTGGAGCAGATTTCACTCGGTTCACATGACGCGGGCGCCATGTCTGTGCGCTGGGATGGCTACAACCTGATGGTCGATGGTGACATCGTCAACCTCGACCGCAGCAAGATGAATCTTGACCAGTACCTCCGCGATGAAAATGGCGAGATCGTACTGGACGATAACGGAGATCCTATTGAAAACGTCTACCCACCAGGTCAATACGTTTTCAAACTCAGCGGCACGATTGCCGGTGAGAGTGAACAACTGGATATGCAGATGAGTTCACGTGTCGACAGCGTCACCATGAGTGCAGGTGGCGAAGTGACCCTGAACTTAACCGGTGGCGAACGCGCCAACCTTGATCAGATTAAACAGATTCTTGACGCCTGATCCGGCGAGAGGAGTACAAATATGGCTTTTAATATTGGTTTAAGTGGTATCCGTGCAGCCTCTACGGATCTGGAAGTCACAGGTAATAACGTGGCAAATGCCAGTACCGTTGGCTTCAAAGAATCCCGTGCAGAATTTGCCGATGTCTACACCAGCACACTTCTCGGCACAGGCTTAAAGCCGGTCGGTAGTGGTGTACTGGTTGATAACGTCCGTCAGGAATTTTCGCAGGGTAACATCAGTGGAACTGAAAATGCCCTCGACCTTGCTATCGACGGAAACGGTTTCTTCGTACTGGATGACCGTGGCAGTGTGTCTTACACCCGATCAGGGATATTCTCGCTCGACAAAAACGGATTTGTCGTGGCAAACAACGGCTCACGTCTGCAGGGTTATGAAGCCAACGAAAACGGTGTGGTCAGCGGTGTGCTGGGCGACATCAATATTCAGATTGCTAACCAGCCGCCACGCCTGACGACTCTTGCCACCGCCATCGTAAACCTGGATGCCGGTGAGCAGGTTCTGCAGGAGCAGGGTCTGCAAATAACCACCAACGGTTTGTCTGTTGGTGCGGCAGACGCGGGCATTCTTGAATCCACCAAAACCGTACTGGATTCAGCGGGTCAGCCAACGGATGCAGGCATTCCTGCACAGGTATTGTTCCCGAATACAGTCGCGGCAGTCGCGGCGGCGGGCTACGGTACTGAGTCGATGGACTTTGATATCGGTGACGGTAATGGCAGTCAGACCATTACCTTGGCCGGTGTTGCCGCAGGTGCCACCGTTCAGGAGGTGCTTAACGACATACAATCCGCCTTGGATGCGACATTCGGTTCTCAACAATTACGCGCAGTTGAAGATCCAGGTACGGGTAACCTGATTATCGAGCGCGCAGGGTACAATGCGACGAACGGTACTTCATTCTCCATCACTACCACACCGGGTTGGGATGGTGTGTTTGGTGTAGCGGGTGCAGTATCTGCGGGTGTTGCTGGTCAGCAGCTCTTTGTTGGTGCTAGCCCGGTTACCGCCGATTTTCGTTCTATCCCCGGTACTCAAACGACTACGCGGACAACAGCAACTCCGCCTCTGAATATTGTAGCGAGTGATCCGGGCGAGTTCGCCGTACTTACGGCAAACAACACCTACAGTGCCCTCGATCTTGAAGACAAAGTCGCTCCAGCTGTAGATAACGTTTTAGCTTTCCGGGTTGTTACTGAGGGGGGAGCGAGCTACCCCATAAATCTGAGTGAGGCAGCTTGGGTTGGTGCAGCACCGACCAGCTACGCGGCCGTATCGACGACTGAAATCGTGGCAGAAATTAATGCTCAGATAACCGCGACCGCCGGCGCCGGTAACGAAGAAGTTCTGGCGGTGAATAACGGCGGCAGAATTGAGTTTCAGGTACAGGCTCCTGCATCACGTGGTGATTTCGTACAAATTGCTGATAACCCCACCAGCTCGGTCAATTATGACTTGATTAATCTGGGCTTCCTAAGTAACAACCGGATTGATGGAGGTGTCGAGCCTGTACTGGCCAATAACGAGTTCAACCTTGAAGTGACCAGTTCTACCGGTAACGCGGGTGGTCCATTTACTATCACGATCCCACCTGCAAACTATGCCAATCTCGAGGCTCTGGCAGTCGCCATTCAACAACAGATTGATATCTATATTGGTGCGGGTGGCCTGGCTGGTAAAGTGAACGTCGACGCCGTAGGTGGTCAGCTGGTGTTTACCAACACTCTAGTTGGTGCAGGTGAAGGCATTTCGCTGACGCCGACTGTCGCTGAGTCTCAAGCGTTAGGGGAACTTGGCTTCGATAGCATGTTCATCGTGACGGGTCAGGATGAGGTCGATCGTACCAACAGCTTCCGAATCAATCTGACTGTCCCAGCGCCGGATGATGAGGGGCGCAGTGGCTCCGTCGTGGTGACTCTGGATGAAGAATACCGCTCTGTGCAGCAGCTGGCGGCAAGCATTAACCGCCAGCTGAACAGTCAGGATGCTGATAATTACATTGGTGTGCAGGCGGCCGCTGTAGAGGTAGAACCGCAAACCGTACCACCGCAATATAAGCTGCAGCTTTCGGCAGTAGAAGCGGGCGAAGCCTCGATCATCTCGATCACGAATATTACCGCAGGTGGTCAGGAGGTTTCTGAGTCTGATCTCTACGGTATTCTTCAGGTCAACCCAGACGACGGTACTCTACTGACCACAGGCATCGAAGGTGTCACTAACGAGTACCCAGAGCAACGTGTCACTCTGATTGATCCAGACGGCCAGGAAACAGAAATTGTTATTCCTGAGCATGCCGAAGCCAACGAAATCGTCTCGCTATTCAATCAGCAGCCAGGGGTAACCGCCTCCGCTGAAACGGTAATGACGATTCCATCTTCTGGCTACAACACCCCGGGTAATGACATGTCTCTGACCCTGAACGGTCAAATTCTGGAATCAACCAGCCTCGAAGAACTCGCAGAAGAGATCAATGCTTACCGTGCAACGACGTTGCCGGGCTTCCGTGCAGAAGTCAGTGATGCCGGGGATCTGGTCATCACTAACGAAATTGGCCGTGATATCAAAGTCTCGATTGATAGTCCTGTCGTAACAGACTCACTGGTAGTTCAGGGTGCATCCGGAACTGGCCCAGTGGTATTGGGTGGCACCACGGCGGCTGATGTGGCTGCAGCGGTAGGCGGCACCGTGAATTTCATTCTCAATGAAAACTACGTATTACGTGATCCTCAGCCAGTCATATCGGGTATCTTTGGTGCATTGACCGATGACGAATACTCAGACTTCACTCTGAACTCATTCGACCCAGATAATCAGGAAACCTACAACCACGCAACATCGACCACCATCTACGACAGCCTGGGTAACTCCCATGTGATGACTCAGTACTTTGTGAAAGAGCCGCTGGACCCAACACGTCCGAACGAGCAGAACGTCTGGGCTATGTACGTCTTGATTGATGGTAACGACATTGGCGACCCTGATCCTTCACTGCCATTTCCGGAAAACCTGGACCCGACGCGTTCACGGTTTGAACTCTTCTTCAACCAGGACGGGACATTAGACGAAGTCGCGACCGGCGATATCTACATCACCAACTGGGACCCAGTGGACGAAAATGGCGATTCGACAGGGGCTCTGACATCAACAAACGTACTGGAAGGTGGCTTGCCCCTGAGCGATCCACCCACAAACTCAAACTTCCAGATCAGTCTTAATGGTTCGACCCAGTTTGGTAGCGAGTTCTCGGTGAACGAAGTAAACCAGAACGGCTATGCAACAGGTCGACTGACCGGCCTCGAAGTGGATGAAGAAGGTATCATCTTCGCCCGATTCACCAACGGTCAGGCACAGACACTGGGGCAGGTGGCCATGGCCAACTTCCGTAACCCGGAAGGCCTGACACCAGTCGGCGACACGGGCTGGGCTGAGTCTTTTGAATCAGGTATTCCGACCATTGGCTCACCGCGAACGGCGTCGTTTGGCCAGATACGGTCATCTGCATTAGAAGACTCAAACGTCGATCTGTCAGAAGAGCTGGTGGGCCTGATCATCGCCCAGCGTAACTTCCAGGCGAGCGCCAAGACCATTGAAACCACCGACCAGATAACGCAGGCGATTCTGAATATCTGATAACGTGTAACCCTGTAGGAGCGCTTCAGCCAGCTTGTCTGGCTATGCGCGAATGCTGCTTGGGCTTCTTTCGCGCAAGCTCCGCGTTGCGCTCCTACAACAAAATTATTTCCTTTCTATCGTTGCCACCCTGGCAACCGCTTGCCGTTTCCACACCCAACCACCGGCATATCGACACTCAAAATCCGTCCGAAATTTATCTAACTGATTGATTTAAAATGAAAAATCAGAGTTGGCACAGCCTTCGCAATACTTCATGTAACTGAACTATTGAAAGGCAACCACTATGGACCGCGCACTCTACATCGCCATGTCCGGGGCCAAACAGAACACCTACGGGCAAACCGCACACGCCAACAACCTGGCCAATGTTGCGACCACAGGTTTCCGCTCTGATTACACCCAAAGCCGGGCGCAAGGCGTGTTCGGCGAACACTTCCCATCGCGTGCGTACGCCATGACCGAACGTCCCGCCAGCGATATGAGCATGGGCTCACTGGTCGAGACGGGTCGCAACATGGACCTCGCGATTGAAGGGAAAGGCTGGTTTGCGGTCGTCGGCCCGGATGGTCAGGAAGCCTATACCCGCGCCGGAGACCTCAGTGTTGATCCACTGGGCCGACTGGTGAATGGCAGTGGTCGTCAGCTCATTGGTGACGGCGGCCCTGTGGTATTACCCGAATTCGAAAAAATCGATATCTCAAAGGCCGGAATTATTACGATCCAGCCTCTCGGTGAAGTGCCTGCGGGCGTCGCCGAACCAGTGCAGCTGAAGCTGGTGAATCCAGATCCTGAAACGTTAGAAAAAGGCGAGGATGGTCTTTTCCGTTTTCGTGAAGAGGGCACCCCACCGGCTCAGCCAGACCTTAATGTCAGCGTTGTT
Source organism: Thalassolituus sp. (assembly GCF_984348125.1). NCBI lineage: Bacteria > Pseudomonadati > Pseudomonadota > Gammaproteobacteria > Oceanospirillales > Oceanospirillaceae > Thalassolituus > Thalassolituus sp. The sequence continues at coordinate 72,688 of NZ_CFHJLR010000003.1, read as the reverse complement.
GGTGGCTTTACTGAAAGCAGTAACGTCAATGCCGTCACCGAACTTACCAGCCTGATTCAGCTGAACCGTCAGTATGAAATGCAGGTGAAAATGATGAAACGTGTCGACGAGCTGGCAGCCGCCACGACACAGATCATGTCGAATCAATAAGGAGTCAGCACTATGATGAACGCACTCTGGGTCAGTAAGACCGGGCTCGAAGCACAAGACCTCGCGCTGACCACCGTATCAAACAACCTCGCCAACGTAGCGACCACCGGCTTTAAAAAAGACCGTCCGGTATTCGAAGATCTGATCTACCAGATTCAACGTCAGCCTGGGGCCAACAGCTCAGCTGACAGTCGCCTGCCGTCTGGTTTGCAACTCGGTACCGGTGTACGTACCGCAGGTACCCAGAAAGTATTTACCACCGGCTCGCTCGAAATTACCGATCAGCCGCTGGATATCGCGGTTAACGGTCGCGGTTTTTTCCAGATTCAGATGCCTGACGGCAATATCGGTTATACGCGTGACGGTACCTTCCACATCAATAACGAAGGCACCGTCGTAAACGTCAATGGCTATCCGTTGGAGCCGCAGATTGTTATCCCTGAGCAGACCAACAACCTTACCATCAGTGAAGACGGTATTGTCCAGGCGACCATGTTCGGTGACCCGAATCCGCAGCAGCTAGGCCAGATTGAGACGGTCGACTTTATTAACCCAGCAGGCCTTCAGGCAGCCGGTGGCAACCTCTTCCTGGAAACTGCAGCCAGTGGTGCTCCTCAGGGTGGAGTTCCGGGTGAAGATGGTTTTGGTCGGGTAGTGCAGGGCGCACTCGAAAACTCCAACGTCGAAGTGGTTGAAGAGCTGGTGAAAATGATCACCGTTCAGCGCGCCTACGAAATGAACTCAAAAGTCGTGTCAGCAGCCGATCAGATGCTGCAGTTCCTGACACAGAACACCTGATGGAGGTGTGATATGAAACGCCTGTTAGTTAACGCATTAATCGCACTTACAAGCACTGGTCTGTTGAGCGCATGCAGCAGTATTCAACAAGAGCGCGACGTATTCCCGGATGATCCGGCCTACGCTCCTGTATCGGCACAAAGCCTTGAAGCACCGCCGACCAACGACGGTTCGCTGTTTCAACCAAGATACAGCGTAGGGCTATATACCGACCAGCAAGCTAACCGGATCGGCGACATCATTACCGTGATATTCGACGAGGAATATCAATCGTCGAAATCAGCGGAAACCGTGGCCGATAAGTCATCGAACAATAACATGGCTGTACCGTCCCTGATGGGGACAGTCCCCGGCTGGAAAAACCTGACCATGGATTCAGAAACCACCAACGACCGTCAGTTCTCGGGCAAAGGTGAGGCTGACCGCTCAAACAGCCTGACAGGTCAGATCAGTGTGACGGTCTCAGATATACTGCCCAATGGCGTGCTACAGATACGCGGTGAGAAATGGCTGACCCTGAGCGAAGGCGACGAATATATCCGCATCATGGGGCTGGTCCGTCCGCAAGACATCACACCAGAAAACACCATAGCCTCAAGCAAAGTCGCAGATGCCCGCATCTCATTCGGTGGCCGAGGCAACCTCAACAACAGCACCAAGCAAGGTTGGGCTGACCGCATCTTTATGTCACCGCTCTGGCCGTTTTGACATTTGATGGGATGAACAACTGTTTGTAGGAGGGGATCATATCCCCGAATATCTTCCAGGCTTCAACGGTGTCGGGAAGAAGCTTCCCTCCTACAGCTTTCAAACCAATTGGCACACCCTTCGCATCATTCCCTTCCAAACGCTCCTGTAACGGCAAAAACTGCGCAACTACGGATTAAATGATGAAAAACTGGCGTCAATTACTCGTCATAATGCTGGTCAGCACGATTCCAGCTCTGGCCCACGCGGAGCGAATCAAAGACATCACCAGCATATCAGGCGTGCGCTCAAACCAACTGATCGGTTACGGGCTGGTGGTTGGTCTCGACGGGACGGGCGATAAAGCCCCGTTTACTACACAGACCTTCCGCAACATGATGAACGAATTCGGGATCACCTTACCGCAAGGCACCGACCCGAAACTGAAAAACGTCGCCGCGGTATCCGTTACCGCTGAACTGCCGCCGTTCTCCAAACCCGGCCAGCGGGTCGACGTTACAGTATCGTCACTGGGCAATGCCAAAAGCCTGCGCGGCGGCTCACTGTTATTTACCCCATTAAAAGGCGCTGATGGCGGCATTTACGCGGTTGCGCAGGGTAACCTCGTCGTCGGTGGTTTTGGTGCCGAAGGCAACGACGGCTCAAGTATTACCGTCAACGTTCCCAGTGTTGGCCGTATCCCCAACGGCGCAACGGTAGAACAAGCAGTACCGAGCAGCTTCGGTCGTGGCGACAGCCTGATCTTCAACCTGGACCAGCCCGACTTTACTACAGCACGCTCAATGACCGATAAAATCAACGAACTACTGGGGCCGGGCACCGCCGAAGCACTCGACGCTACCAGTATCCGGGTCAGTGCTCCGCGAGACACAAGTCAGCGCGTCGCATACCTGTCGGTGATCGAAAATCTTGAAATAGAAACCGGCACCGAGCGCGCGAAAATTATTATTAATTCCCGTACCGGCACCATAGTCATGGGGCAAAAAGTACAGATAGAACCAGTGGCCGTGACACACGGTAGTCTGACCGTCACCATCACCGAAGATTTCGAAGTGGCACAACCCAACGCGCTGGCTGAAGGTGAGACGGTTGTGGTTCCGCAAACTAACATCAACATCGATGATGGCGGCGACAGCCGCATGTTTAAGTTCGGCCCTGGCGTCACGCTCGACGACATCGTCAAAGCCGTAAATGAAATTGGCGCCGCCCCCGGAGACCTCATGGCAATACTCGAAGCCATGAAACAAGCCGGTGCCCTCAAAGCAGAATTAATCGTCATATGAATAACGACCTATTTAGCCAGGTAAAAAACCTCTCGCTCGAACTTCGCTCACTGATACGCCAGGGCGTAAAAGAAGGCGTCGAAGAACGCATTCAAAAACGAAACGAACTGATGCGTGAGTGGTTTTCTCAAGTCAGTGACCTCATCGACCTGACTAACGAACAGCAAGTGTTTCTTGAAGACCTGTTGAAAGAAGAACAGGAATTGCTTGAGCAATTAAAAGCTGAGCAGAAGCAAGTGGGCTCACAACAGCAAGGCCAGAAGAACGTCAAAAAGTATTTGATGTGAAGTTGCTGGGTTTTGTAGGAGGGGGCGCTTCATCTAACCTTGTGTGAGCAAATCAGCTTTTTTACCCCCCCCGTGGGAGCGAATCAGCCGAAGGCTATTCGCGATAAACCCCATCGCTATTAGCCAGGCAAGCTGGCTGAATAGCTCCTACATGGAAAATGACCACCGTGTCGTGGAAGTGAGTCGCTTCATCTAATCTTGCCGGAGCAAACCAGCTCTTTACTCTGTGGGAGCAAATCAGCTTTTTTACCCTGTGGGAGCGAATCAGCCGAAGGCTATTCGCGATACCCCCATCGCTATTAGCCAGGCAAGCTGGCTGAATAGCTCCTACATGGAAAATGAC
>NZ_CFHJLR010000003.1:0-69019 GCF_984348125.1 Thalassolituus sp. | reverse complement strand
CACCGTGTCGTGGAAGTGAGTCGCTTCATCTAACCATGTGGGAGCGAATCAACTCTTCTTACCCGTGGGAGCGAATCAGCCGAAGGCTATTCGCGATACTGCTCAAACCCAGACACTATTCCAGAATGGATACTCTTTTACACTTTTGACTAATCCAGCTCTAAGAGGATTGGCAACAATATACCTCGCAGTAGGAAGAAATTCTGATTCTTTCCTTATAGCTCTGTCATGAAACCCTTTTGCCCAAAGCTTATCATTGATCAGCAGTTGCCTTTTCGCCCCCGCTTTTAGCCTTCGAATATAGTTCGAGATAGTGTCTGAATTGCCAAGTTGCATCAGAATATGAACATGGTCAGGCATGACTACCCAGCATAGAGTCTTGCTTTGTTTGAGTATCGTTTCGGACTCTATACATTGGCTCAGGCACTTGGCATTCTCCCATTCTAGGAAGTGCTTTACGCGCATGTGCGTAGTGAAGGTAAGAAGATATACCTGGTTATCTATAGATTGTCTGCCAAGCCTTAACTGGCTGTATCCATGCATGACGTAATCATCCTTGATTAGCGATATTTGAGGTTAACTGACTGGTGGTGCTCAAGCAAACTCCTAATCGCGAATAGCCTCCGGCTGATTCGCTCCCACGGGGTTAGGAGAACTTCCCACAGGGCAAGGTAAGTTGGTTCGCTCCCACTGGGTTAGGGGAGCTTCCCACAGGGTAAATTGGTTCGCTATCACTTTCGTTGTTTGATGATTTTCTCTTTGTGGGAGCTATTCAGCCAGCTTGCCTGGCTAATAGCGATGGGGTTTATCGCGAATAGCCTTCGGCTGATTCGCTTATATGGACCCGTCCCGTTGTTGCAAGCCATTTCGACGTTTCAGATTGAGATTGCACGCTTATATCCGACCTGTTTGTGAGCTCTGTGCTCTGGCCATTATGAGATGTGCTCTCGCTGTCCTGATCTCCCACCCGGCTTCTGAGAGCCATGCGAATCGTTAGGTTTCAACGAGTCGATCTTATCTGTCGTGTCTTAATGGTCTGCGCAACCTCGTGACGTTGCCGTGCTCTGTGTATCTACGCTGCCTGACTCAGGCTTCGTAGGCTGTTTGCCTGGTTAATACTACCCAAATAATTCGCGCTAGCTTGTTGGCCAGTGCAACGATTACTTTGTTCGGATGTTTGCCTTCACATCTCATCAACCATGTCTTAAGGCGTGATGGATCAGTCTTTGCCAGCAAGGCCCGGTATGCTGATCTCGCTCCGTGAACCAGTTGTTTTCTGACCTGCTTATTGCCGCGTTTGGTGATACCCATCAGCTTCTCTTTTCCACCACTGGCGTGCTGTCGTGGTACCAGCCCTAAATACGCCGCAAAATGGCGTGCTGTTTTAAACTGCCGAGCGCTCCCTGCATGACTCAGAAGCAGAGTCGCGTTGACTGGGCCTATTCCTGGAATGCTCATCAAGCGTTGGCAGTCTTCGTTTTGCCTACTGATTTGCTGGAGCTGTCGCTCATAGCGTGCGATCCGCTCTACCTGTTCATACCACTGCTGCATCAGATCACTCACTAAACACCGCAGAGGATCGCTCAAACCGTTTTCAGCATCTTCGAGTATGAGAGGAACTCCGGTTTTTAAGGCACTGCGGCCTTGTGCCAGCACAATCCCGCACTCTGCCAAAATCCCTCTCAGCTCATTACTGATGGCGGTTTTTTCTTTTACTAGCCGCTCCCTGACTCTATGTATCGCCTGTAAATCCAACTGCTCCTGTGACTTCACACTCACTGCTGGAATATTCGGTCTGACCGCCGCTTCGGCAATGGCCTGGGCATCCCTTTGATCGTTTTTATGCATCTGAACGAACGGTTTTACGTACGCTGGATGTATTACCTTTACAGCATGCCCCAAAGATTGAAACTGTCTCGCCCACCAATGTGCGCCAGAGCAGGCTTCTATCGCCACAAGAGCGTTCGGTTGCTGGCGAATGTAATCTAATAACTGGCTACGCTTCAGCTTTTTCGAACTTAGCTTCTTGCCATTTGCATCATTGATATGAACCTGAAAGATCTGTTTAGCCAAATCAATGCCAATCGTATTAAACTTGCTCATAGGTGGACCCTCTTTCTTCGATGCCGGTTTGATGTTGTGCAATCTCATCATGGCACAAGGGGGACGGGTCCATCTCATTTCCCACGGGGTTAGGAGAACTTCTCACAGGGCCAGGAGAACTTCTCACAGGGCCAGGTAAGTTGGTTCGCTCCCACAGGGTTAGGGGAGCTTCCCACAGGGTAAATTGGTTCGCTATCACTTTCGTTGTTTGATGATTTTCTCTTTGTGGGAGCTATTCAGCCAGCTTGTCTGGCTAATAGCGATGGGGGTATCGCGAATAGCCTCCGGCTGATTCGCTCCCACGGGGTTAGGAGAACTTCTCACAGGGCCAGGAGAACTTCTCACAGGGCCAGGTAAGATGATTCGCTCCCATAGGGTTAGATGAAGCGACTCCCCCAACCTTGGCCCACCTTTTGCAATTTCCTCTGTAGAGGTGCATTGCATGATTCAGAATTCACACAACGCGGCAAACGTATTTACTGATATTAACGGGCTTCAGGGCATCCGTGCGCTGGGTAAATCCGACCAGGATGCCGCGTTGAAAGAGGTCGCAAAACAGTTCGAATCTATGTTCGTCAGTATGATGCTGAAGTCCATGCGTGACGCCTCAGATGTCTTTTCTGAAGACTCTCTTTTCAGCTCTCCGGAAGCCGATTTCTACCAGAATATGTACGACGATCAGATGGCTGTATCCCTCACGGAAGGCGAGGGCACGGGCCTTGCCGAGGTTATCCACCGTCAGCTGATGTCGCAATACGGCATGAACCCAGATGCCACGGGTAAGGTCGATCAGAGTCAGATTTTCGACCGTCGCTTCTCCGGTATTTCGCAAACCATCAAGCGTGTTGAAGAAGAACTCGATAAGATTCCTGAGCGTCCAGTACCTGTTGATGACTCCACTTCTGAATCTGAACGATCAGCCACCACAGGCGCTGGTACTAAGGGGCAAAGCTTTGCCTCTCCGGCAGAGTTTGTTGCCGCTGTTTACCCTTACGCTGAACGCGTCGGTGCTGATCTGGGTGTCGACCCAAAAGCGATTGTTGCTCAGGCGGCGCTCGAAACAGGGTGGGGTAAATACACCATCAAAGGTGAAGATGGTCGTCCATCAAACAACCTTTTTGGTATTAAAGCCGACAGTCGTTGGAGCGGTGACGTCGTCAGTATTCAAACCCACGAATACCGCCAGGGCGTAAAAGTTAATGAGCAGGCAGACTTCCGTTCGTACGCGTCCCTTGAAGACGGCCTTCAGGATTACGCGAACTTCCTGCGTGACTCAACACGCTACCAGAGTGCCATTAACGAGCAATCCAGTGGCGAGACATACGGCCATGCGTTGCAGCAGGGTGGCTATGCTACTGACCCCAACTACGGCAATAAAGTAGAGCGTATTTACAACGGCGATCTTCTCAACAATACGCTGAATAAAATGCTGAACGCCACTACGCTGGAGAACCAGGATGGGTAATATTCTCGATATTGGTATCTCCGGCCTTAAGGCGCAACAAACCGCACTGACGATCACGGGTAACAACATTACCAATGCGGGGACGGAAGGCTACTCTCGTCAGGAAGTCAGCTTTACCGAAAATAATCCGCAGTTTACTAATGGCATTTGGGTGGGCTCAGGCGTCAATGTGGATTCGGTTCGTCGCGTATACGATCAGTTTCTGACGGAGCAATTGCGCCGCGACACCTCAACGTTTAACGAATTTAATGCTCTGGCGGTTAACGCCGAGCAAATCAATAGCCTACTCGCCGATAGCGGTACTGGTGTGCAGCCAGGGCTCGAGAATATGTTCGGTGCTTTGCAGGCTACGGTGGACGACCCTTCATCTCTGCCTGCTCGTGAAGTATTGATCAGCGAAGCCAATGGTCTTGTCGATCGCTTCAGCGCTATTAGTGATCGTCTGTTCGAGCAGAACGATATTATCAACGGCCAGATGGAAGTGATTGCTGGTGAGATTACCACCATCGCGGAATCCATTGCTGAACTGAACGAGCAGATTCAGTTTGCCTCAGCATCAGCTCAGGGGATCGAACCAAGCGAGCTTCTCGACCAACGCGACCGCCTGTTAAAAGAGCTATCCGAATATGTTCAGGTAAATATAGTTGAGCAGGACGACAGCGTCTTCAACGTTTTTATCGGTAATGGTCAGGCGCTGGTGGTAGGTAACGAATTCAACGAAGTATTTACCGATGTAGGCGCGAAAGACCCCTCTCGTGTGGATATCTATTTCCGTAAAGGTACTGCTGTTCAGAACGTCACGCGTGAAATTACTGGCGGACAACTCGGCGGCATCCTTGATTTTCGTGATCAGGTACTTGATCCGAGCCTCAACCAGCTTGGTCGCTTGGGATTGGTTATCGCCCAAACGATGAACGATCAGCACAAACTAGGCGTTGATTACGATGGCATTAAAGGTGAAAACTTTTTCACTGACATTAATGAGCCAACGAAAACTTACCAGCGTGTGCTGGGAGATCGTAATAACGCAGATCCCGATGATCGGGTGATTGCCGTCGAAATCAAAGACGCAACTCAGTTAACCACGAGTGACTATGAAATTCGTTTTGTCGGCCCGGACGATTATACCTATCGTGTTTTCCGTAACGATACGGGTGAGTTATTACAGACTAACGCTCTGAGCGGCGCATTTCCTGAGTCGATTGAAATTGACGGAATGGAAATCCGTTTCGAAGCAGGCACGTTTCAGCAGAATGACCGCTTTCTGATTTCACCGACGCGTCGTGAATCTCAGAATCTGGACATGAACATTACCCGTGCTGAGCAGGTCGCACTCGCGTCTCCAATCAGCACTGATACAGCGATTGGTAATCGTGGTAACGCCACTATTGACCAGGGGCAGGTGTACGACCTTGGTACATCGTATTTTTCAGAAGAGGGCGAAATGACGCCACCGCTTCTGATTCGTTTTACGTCACCGACCACATACGACGTACTGGATAATACCGACCCAGGAAACCCGATTCCGTTATTTCCGCCACTGATGAATCAGACCTTCACGCCGGGTATCAGTAACAGCATATTGCCTGAAGACGAAGGTAAAACCGCGTTCACAAGCTTTGGTGGTGTGCTGCCGGTTTCTCCGACCTATCAACAGAATGGCACCAGTGTAGACTCAGTAAATGGCTTCTTCCCTGAGCGCATTGATATTGGCTTTACCAATCCGAACAACGGCTTAACCGCCAACCAGCGCACATTGATCACGCCATTAAATGCCACTGCCCGTGAAATTGCAGAATCACTCAGCAAACGCGACGGTGTTGAGGCGTCTGCTCGTACCACGGTTGAGATCACCGATCTTGAAACCGATAGCGTTGATTTTCTCGATACCGAATTTACTTTAAACGGAGTTGTACTGACGCAAACCCTGGGACCAAATCAGAACCAGTACGACACGAACTATCCGGCTGAAGTCCCTGATCCGGTCACTCTGAACTTCCTGGCCGACCGTATTAATGCCAACTACGAACTGCAGGATGCAGGCATCGTTGCCCGAAGCGACGGCGGCAAACTGACCATCATTGATTTAAATGGCGATGATCTCGACTTCGAACTGCGTGGTGACGCCGGCGACAGCTTCCGCATAGGCAACGGCATTGATATCCCGTTAACAGCTACTGCCATGGAAACCGAAGACCCGCTGAGTAAATACGAAGGCTACGACTTCTCAGAAGGTGGCCCCTACATTTACGAGTTCAGTGATCCTTCTCAGGGCACAATTTCATTCGAAATGACCGGCACGTTTGCAACCGGTGACGACCTTCTCGATGGATTCCGCCAAGCGATAGAAAACTCAGGCTACGTGTTCTCAGGTAACGTCGACGTTGATATCAGCGAAAAAGGGCAGGTCACTTTTCAGCCTCGCCTCGAAGTCAGCGGTGCAGGTACGGTCGGCACTAATAAAGTATCGATTGGTGGTCAGGTCAAAGTCATCGTCGATGAACACTACGACCTGAATATCGAACCGCCGGGCAATAACCTCTTCCCGACCGATCCGGTGGGTGAGCCTGTGGCTTTCGGTTTTCATGTAAATATCGACGGCATCGCTGAAGTCGGTGACGAATTCACCGTCGACTTTAACAGCGACGGCACTTCTGACAGCCGTAACGGCGTAGAAATGGCGGCACTGCAAAGCACCAAAACAGTAAAAGGTCAGAGCAGTTATTCAGATTCTTATGCGCGCCTTGTCGAAGTCGTTGGCTCAGTAACGAGCCGGGCGCAGATCAATCGTGACTCATCTGAAGTGCTGTTGCGTAACTCGCAGACCGCCGTGGATGCAACGTCCGGCGTGAACCTCGATGAAGAAGCCGCCGCACTGATTAAATATGAACTGGCTTACAACGCCAGTGCCCAGGTCATTCAGGTGGCCCGGGATATTTTCGACACCCTGATCAGCACCTTCCGATAGGGTGAGGAGTAAACTATGAGAATTGCAACGCTCCAGTCATTTAACCTTGGCCTCAATGCCATCCTCGATGCGCAGGCGTCTGTGAATAAAACACAGCAGCAGGTCTCCAGTGGCCGCAGGGTGTTAACCCCCGCCGATGACCCGATTGCATCGACCAAAATCCTGCAATTGCAGCAGGATCTCGCACAGCGCGACCAATACGACCGCAACATGACGGCCGCTGACAATCGCCTGAAACTTGAAGAATCCTCGCTTGAATCCATTACCGAAGCCTTAACGCGTTTGCAGGAACTCACCGTCAATGCCGGTTCGGGTACGCTCACCATTACTGACCGACAGGCGATTTCTGCAGAAATCGGCCAACTCGAAGATCAACTCGCCGCGCTCTTTAACACCAAAGATCCGAACGGCGAATTTATCTTTGGTGGCTTCAAAGGCGCGACCCAACCGTTTCAACAGAAAGACAATGGTCGCTACGAATATCAGGGCGACGAAGGGCAGCGCTATCTTGCTATCGGTGACACAACACGTGTTGCGACAGGCGACAACGGCAAAAAACTGTTCGTTGATGTACGCGCCGCCAAAAACACCTTCACATCCTCGGTCAACCCGCTGAACACAGGCACGACTCAGGTAAACGCAGGGTTTGTGGTAGACGAAGAAGCCTACGGCGAATTCTACCCGGATGACCTGATCGTCACCTTTAATCCTGAGGCTGCTATTGACCCGCCGGGACCAAACTACACCATACGGCGTGCATCCGATGGTCGTGTTGTTGATGGCATTGCCGATCGTGCGTACTCAAAAGGTGCTGAAATCGTTGCCGCAGGCATCAGCATAAAGATCTCCGGTGACCCGAAGCCGGGCGATGAAGTGCTGGCAAAATCCAGCCCGAAACAAAGCATCACAGATACCGTATTCCGCTTACGACAGGGCCTCGATACCCTGCAAGATAACCCGACGGATTCAGCGACCCTCGATATTCTGATCGAAGATACCCTGACCAACCTCGCCAACGCCCAGACATCCGTATCTGAAGTGCGTAGCCAGCTGGGTGCGCGGTTAAACGTGGTCGAAAATGCACGAAACCTCAGCGACGACGTGCGGCTCGTCAGCCAGGAAGTGCTGTCAGAATTGTCGGATGTGGATTTTGCCGAAGCCGTTAGCCGATTGAGTTTGCAGACATTCCTGCTGGAAGCCGCTCAGCAGAGCTACACCACCATCAGCCGATTGTCGTTGTTCAACCAGTTGTAAGCAGCCGATGTAGGAGGGGATCAGGATTTTCCCCTGTGGGAGTGAATCAGAAGTTTTCCCCTGTGGGAGCGAATCAGAAGTTCTATCCTGTGGGAGCGAATTAGGATTTCTTCCCTGTGGGAGCGAATCAGCCGGAGGCTATTCGCGATACCCCAATCGCTATTAGCCAGGCAAGCTGGCTGAATAGCTCCCACAAAGTCTAAGCAAACCGCTTGAAGCGCTCCTAGGGTGTAGAGGTATTAGGAACGAATCAGAAGTTCTACCCTGTGGGAGCGAATCAGGGTTTTCCCCTGTGGGAGTGAATCAGGGTTTTCCCCTGTGGGAGCGAATCAGCCGGAGGCTATTCGCGATACCCCAATCGCTATTAGCCAGGCAAGCTGGCTGAATAGCTCCCACAAAGTCTAAGCAAACCGCTTCAAGCGCTCCTAGGGTGTAGAGGTATTAGGAACGAATCAGGATTTCGCCCCTGTGGGAGTGAATCAGAAGTTCTACCCTGTGGGAGCGAATCAGAAGATTTACCCTGTGGGAGCGAATCAGCCGGAGGCTATTCGCGATAATCCAATCGCTATTAGCCAGACAAGCTGGCTGAATAGCTCCCACAAAGTTCAAGTAAAGCTCCTGAGGTGCTTATATGGTGTAGCGGTATGAGGAACGAATGAGGATTTCGCCCCTGTGGGAGCGAATTAGGACTTCTTCCCTGTGGGAGTGAATCAGAAGTTTTACCCTGTGGGAGCGAATCAGCCGGAGGCTATTCGCGATAATCCAATCACTATTAGCCAGGCAAGCTGGCTGAATAGCTCCCACAAAGTCTAAGCAAACCGCTTGAAGTGCTTCTACGGTGTAGAGGTATGAGGAACGAATCAGAAGATTTACCCTGTGGGAACGAATCAGGATTTCTTCCATGTGGGAGAGAATCAGAAGTTTTTACCCTGTGGGAGCGAATCAGCCGGAGGCTATTCGCGATAACCGAAATCCTACACCCACAAAAAAGGCCCCCGAAGGAGCCACAGGAACCACTCCTCAAGAAGCAGCCAAATCCATAATCCGACATAACCAATACTTAGGCATCAGATTGAATACTCTGGATTATGGCTCAAATTGTCATATTGTCAATAAAAGACCAGACTGGCAGCGTCAAAGCTTCTTGATGATAAAGTCATTGCCCAGAAAAACCCCAGGCTCAATGTAGTAGCGATTGCCCAGCTTCAGCTCAAAGTCACTGATGCAATGCCCATGAAACAGATAATCGATCCCTCGCACACTATGCTCTGATCGACTATTAAAATTACTTCGCGACCAGATACACCGGTAAAGTTGTGCCTGATCAAACCTCTCAAAATCATCCCAATGGACACCCGGAAAGTCAGCGTGCACGATGCCGTAAGTAATCCCAGTAGTAGTACTCACTTCAATCGTTATTGGGAGTGTTTCTATCCTATCTAACCAGCCTTCCCATTCTGAAGGCGCAGAGTGCATTACCCACTCCCCCCCGTTCTTTAACCACACCATTCGATCTTTGCTGTTTTTGTGCCTCATGCCACTCAGCATAAGGTACTCATGATTACCCATAACAGCGTAAAACCATGGCTCATCTAGAAGTTCGATTGCCTCAATTGACTCTGGACCGCGATCGATTAAGTCACCGACACAGATCAGTCTGTCACACCCCTTGTTGAAGCCTATGTCCTCGAGGTTATTGAGAAGCTGAGTGACATGCCCATGTATGTCGCCGACAACATAATCTGTACCTGTTGTATTTGGGGGAAGTTTTAGTCGTGAGGCTTGTAATTTCATTATTCAGTCCGGGCCGAGCGCCTGCGGCGACCAGAGGTTGAGTGTGGAGTCCAACGAGCTATCGGTGCTAGAGCCAGTAATATCACAAAAATCATAGCGTTAGCAGGTATTTGGAGGTTGAAGTCGACGATAGAGTGAATCCCGATGGCCACTATTGCCATAGTTACAGTAAATCCTGCTCCCTGGTACAAATGGCTATTTCTCACGCGCATCGTCACAATACTTTGCCAGAGTGACCAGAGCACGATGAAGGCTAGCGCTGCCGTTGCCGGAAGGCCAAACTCAGCCAGGAATTGCACGTAGTCATTGTGGGCATTGTTGTAATATGCGGTCGAGGTAATATCACTACTCTTTAGCGAAGGGTATGCATGTGTGAAGGTGCCAGCACCAATGCCTGTTAGGGGTTGCTCCAGAAATATGTCGAAGGTGTCACGGGTTACCTCGTCGCGGCTCTCCGTTTGTGATGATGTATTCTGCAAACGCTCGGCTACCTTGTCGACTCCGAAGAATGCACCCACGATAGCGATATCTATCACTAACAGACTGCCGAGTAGAATAGTCGTTGCTGTTGTCTTGTTGCGCATCAGCAGTAAAGCGATGGCTCCCGCAACCATGAGACTTGCGAAAAAGGCTGTATTCCCCATCCTTGATCGAGTCAGAACAAGGGCAATAACGAGTACTGCGAGCAGTAGCCGAAGAATAACCTTGTTACTGAGAAGTAGACGAATAAAAGTCCTGAGCTTCTGTCTAACGCTGCCGGAGTAGATCGTAGGCTTTGCTAGAAGCAAGCCTATACCTACAGCAATCGACATTTCCAGAAGACCTGCCAGATGGTTCCGGTTTAGGTAAGTACCAGTGGCGACCCCCTTAAACTTCTCTTTTTCAGCAAAAAAGCCGTATTCAATCCCGGTTAGCGTCATAAATGCGCCATACATAGCTTGTAGCGATGCAGTAAGGACAATAACCCACATCAGTTGGTTTAGTCTTTGCCGGGAATTAACTAGAAGTAAGGTTAATGTATACGCCCCCGCGTAAGTCAGGCCCTTCTGTAAAGAGAGTAAGGAGTCATGAGGGGTAATCGACCATAGCAACCACTGAATCAGGCAATATAACTGAACCCCCCAAATGAGTAGCAGTGAGATGCGAGCACGCTTCAAGGCTACTGGTAACGGAAGAGTTGGTAAAGCAAGGCTTCTTTGCTTACTACACAGTGCGTTTAACTCCAATGCCAATAGTGAGAATACAGCTGCACCCGCTAGATTCCACGCCCAAGCAGTATCAAGCCCAAATGGTAAAGGTAGTAGGAAAATGAGGGCGCAGTAGGCAGTCCAGCGATCCATCAAAGGGAGTCCTTATTGAGTGATTCGAGATGATATCCCAACCCTAAGTTAAAAAAAAACCCGGCGTAAGCCGGGTCTTTTGGTTGGTCACAATCTTCAACTGATTGGCTGGCCTGTTCGTGCTGGAGGCGGATTCACACCTCCGTTGACACCGTCTGCTCCAGTGTCACCACCAAAGCCTGTGTTGGATTGGTTAGTATCTGCCTGTTGGCCTGTGTCGCCTTCATTCTGTGCTGTCGCACCTCCTGCTGTCGCTGGAAGGCCTGCACCCTCAAGGGCTGCCTCAATTACATCGTTACTGATCTCAGCGTTCACAGCTGCAGTGCGAACAGCAGCAATTGAAAGAACTTCGTCACCAACGGATTCGGCCGCATCAAACAGCGCTTGTAGAGCCAGAGTCTCGTTGTCTCCGGTCATCGCCAGAGCCGCTTGAAGAAGCTCATCAGCGCTGGCACCTGCCTGAGCAGCCTGAGCTAAGGCATCTGTCAGAGAGAGCGTTGGGTCAGCGCTCATTGCAGCCTGAATCGCCTGCTGGGCGCTCAAACCATTTTCGCTCATCATCTGACCGATGGTCACTTGTTCAGATTGGGCGGCATCAGCGTTCGGCTGAGCTGGCTCCTCGGCTAGAGCCATCATTGGCATGCAGGCAATTAGTGCCGCTGTAGTTATAAACTTGCGCATGAGTCGGTTCCTCCGCTGGCGCGAAAACTTTATTGGACTGTAGTTTACGCCTTAGCGGTAGCAGTGCCAAGCTGCGGGAAACCACATGTGGTTAAAAAGTGAGCAGAATACTCGGTTTGACACGTTATTTACGTTCAGGCCAAAAACGAACTTCTAACAAAGCAAGCAATTGCCGCGGTGGTAGCAATTTCATACTATCCGCGCAAATCCTTACAGGCATTACTTTATGGCTCACTACGATATATTCAATGGCGATGCAGATGGCATATGCGCCCTTATACAGTTACGGCTTGCTGAGCCACGCAGCTCGGTTCTTATCACCGGCGTTAAACGGGATATAAAGTTGCTCAGTAAGGTGGGGTTTGACGAAGGCGATACAGCGACAGTACTTGATATATCAATGGAGAAGAATCAAGAAGCATTGCGGCATGCACTGCGCGATGGAGTAAAGGTTTTTTACGCAGATCATCACCGTGCAGGTGATATCCCTGAACACAAGGGGCTCGATGCTCACATCAATACTGCATCGAATACATGCACAGGCCTTATTGTTGATTACTACCTGGGTGGAAGGTACCGAGAGTGGGCCATTGTTGCAGCCTTCGGCGATAACATGCTTGCCGCTGCCAACGAGTACTGCCAGCAGCTAGGTCTGTCGCCTGAGCAAACGGCGTTACTGAGCCGTCTGGGGGTTGTCATGAACTATAACGGCTACGGCACTACTGAGGCGGACCTTTACTACACACCTGCCGCGCTTTACCAAGTAGCTGTGTGCTATAAAAGTCCATTTGAATTCATCGCAAAGGAAGCTGAGGTATTTAACACCCTGACTACTGGCTATGATGACGATATGGCGAAGGGTATTACCATCAAGCCAGATCAAGAGAGTGAGACGGCGGCAATGATCGCCTTGCCAGATGAGCGCTGGGCCCGGCGTGTGAGTGGTGTGTTAGGCAATGAATTGGCAAACAGGCACCCCGAGCGCGCTCACGCAATTCTGACCGCATTGCCTGATAAGCAAGGGCATTATCAGATAAGCATACGTGCCCCGAAGAACAACCCTGCAGGCGCGGATAACCTGGCAAGTCAATTTGGCGGCGGTGGCAGAAAGAGTGCGGCAGGGATTAATGACATTGCAGAAAAGGACCTGCCTGTCTTTTGGCAAGCTTTGGAATGCACCTACGCCTGACATTCTCCGTTGGCCGCCAATTGTCTAGCATTGGCATGTTCCAAACTGGTGCAGTTTGGGGTACCTTTCGACCCATAGCGAAAGCCAGTAGAAGCGCAGAAGTGCAGGGAGTCTCATGACAGTAGCAACCAATGTAGTATGGCACGACTCGAAGGTCACGAAAGAGAGCCGTTGTGCCCATAAAGCTCAGCGCCCATGCATCGTCTGGTTCACTGGGTTTAGCGGATCAGGTAAGTCCACGATCGCGAATGCCGTTGAGCACCGGCTGGCCGAGCTGAAGCAGCATACCTACCTACTCGACGGAGACAACGTCCGGCACGGCCTTAACAAAGACCTTGGTTTTACTGACGAAGATCGGATAGAGAACATTCGTCGTATCGGTGAAATGTCTAAGCTCTTTGTTGATGCAGGGCTGATAGTAGTCACTGCGTTCATATCACCTTTCAGAGCCGAGCGTCAGTTAGTGCGCGATCTGGTTGAGGAAGGTGAATTCGTTGAAGTGCACATGAGTACCCCCCTTGAAACCTGTGAGCAACGAGATCCTAAAGGCCTGTACAAGAAAGCACGCTCAGGACAGATTAAGAATTTCACTGGTATTGACTCAGAGTACGAGCCTCCAGAGGCACCTGAAGTAACGCTGGATACATCGACCATGTCGGTCGAAGAGTGTGTAAACCAAGTAATATCCTACTTAAAAGAAAAGCAGATCCTCTGATGACTAGTGGGAGTTGACTCTATCAGGGCTTGTTCAGGTTTCTCTTAAGGACGTGGAGAGCAGCTGATTATACCCAAGGGTTACTGCTCAAAAAGGAAATTAACAAATGAAAGTACTCGTAACGGGCGCCGCTGGATTCATCGGAATGTACACAGCAAAGCGGCTTCTGGAAGCTGGTCACGAGGTTGTCGGATTAGATAACCTGAATGCATACTACGACGTGCGGCTCAAGCACTGGCGGCTGGAACAGATCAAGCCTTTCGAGAATTTCCGTTTTGTTAAGATGGACCTCGCAGACCGCGATAGCGTCGCTACGTTATTTAAAGACGAACAGTTCGATAAGGTTATCCATCTTGCTGCACAAGCAGGCGTTCGTTATTCGCTCGAGGCGCCGTTTGATTACGTAGATAGCAACCTGGTTGGCATGATGACCATCCTGGAAGGGTGCAGGCACAACAAGGTTGAGCACCTGGTCTACGCATCCTCGAGCTCGGTTTATGGTATGAACCCCAAGATTCCATTTTCAACGGGTGATAATGTTGACCATCCTGTGTCTTTATATGCTGCGACCAAAAAGTCTAATGAGCTGATGGCTCACTCCTACTCGCACCTGTATGGCATCCCCACGACTGGCCTTCGTTTCTTTACCGTGTATGGGCCTGCGGGTCGTCCCGATATGGCGCCATGGTTGTTTACTGAGGCGATATTGAACGGTAACCCTATTAAAGTGTTTAACCATGGCAAGATGCAGCGCGACTTCACTTACATCGATGACATCGTCGATGGAGTCGTCGCGGTTACAGACATTATTCCAGAAGGCGCGGCACAACTGACCGATAGCCCGGCCATCAGTACGGCACCGTATAAAATTTATAATATTGGTAACAACCAGCCGGTAGAGCTAAGTGAGTTTATTCAATCAGTTGAATCGGCATGTGACCGAGAGGCAGAGAAAATATACCTACCGATGCAGGATGGTGATGTCGTAAGGACCTATGCCGACATAGATGATCTGGTTGACGTGACGGGTGTTAGCCCATCAACTGCTCTGAGTGCTGGGATATCCAGGTTTGTTGATTGGTATCAAGAGTACGCCGCTAGCCAGTCACCACAAGGTTAACCCGTGAAAAGAATATTGTTCGTTATAAACTCACTTGAGGGCGGTGGAGCTGAGAGGGCCTTATCCAGGTTGCTTGTCGCTCTCAGCGGTGATGCCTGGGCTGCCGATAAAGAGTTCCACTTGGTGTTGCTTGATGATTACGAGGTAGAGCAAGTTGTTCCAGCCTCGGTAAAAGTAACGACGCTAAGTGCTCAAGGCAGTCTTTTAAAAAGCGTTACGGGGTTGGCGTCAGTAATTCGGGCCATAAAACCTGACGCTGTAGTCTCGTACCTGACTCGCGCTAACCTCGCCGCTTCGGTTGTCTGCAAGCTAATGCGCATCCCTGTGATCATAAGTGAGCGGGTGAATACCACTCACCACCTGACGGGTCGGTTTGCATTCATACAAAAACTGATGGTCAGGTTACTTTACCCGCTTCCAAATAAGGTTGTTGCGGTTTCTGGTGGTGTAAAAGAAGATCTTGTTCAGAACTTTAACGTAAGTGCGAGTAAATGCTCAGTCGTCTACAACGGCTATGATCATTCTGAACTATATGAACTTTCACAGGAATCGGTAGCGTCTATCA
Source organism: Thalassolituus sp. (assembly GCF_984348125.1). Classification (NCBI taxonomy): domain Bacteria; kingdom Pseudomonadati; phylum Pseudomonadota; class Gammaproteobacteria; order Oceanospirillales; family Oceanospirillaceae; genus Thalassolituus; species Thalassolituus sp. The sequence continues at coordinate 53,825 of NZ_CFHJLR010000003.1, read as the reverse complement.
GCGACAGGCCATTTGCGATAGCCATAGGTCGGCTGGTACCCAATAAAAACGTCACCATGTTGCTGCGTGCCTGGCGCCTTGCACAGCCTCAGTGCGACCTTCTTATTCTGGGGGAGGGTCCTGACCGTGATATGCTCCAGCAAGAGGTCGATGCTTACAACGAAATATCAGATTATAAAATTCGGCTCGAAGGATTCTGTAAAAATCCCTATCCGTATATTGCTATGGCCCAGTTTTATGTCTCGGCCTCAAATGCCGAAGGCTTTCCAAACTCGCTCGTTGAAGCAATGACTCTGGGGTTGCCTGTTATTTCAACAGATTGTCCTTCGGGCCCTAGAGAAATACTCGCGCCCGGCTTGGCTAAACCGGTCATCTCTGCAGTTCAGGCAGAGTGGGGCCTATTGACACCCACTCGCAATGAAGAGGCAATGGCTGCCGCTTTGAGTGTGTTCACGATAGAAGAAATGCGACAGCAATATGCACGTAAAGCGAAAGAACGAGCGCAGGACTTTTCCATGAATGCAGTAAAGCAGGGCTATATTGAGCTCCTGAATGGAACCATGAAATGAAACTAGCAGTAACCGGCTTGCGTGGTATACCCGAGGTAATGGGTGGTGTAGAGACTCACTGCGAGCAATTGTATCCTCTTGTTAAACAGCAAAACCCCGATATAGACATCACGGTTCTTGGGAGGTCTCCGTATATCGGTAAAGAAGCTTACGAATATAAGGGCCTACAGATAAAGCCACTCTGGAGCCCGAAGAACAAATACACAGAAACCATCATCCACACTTTCATCGCAGTGCTTTTCGCAAGGTTCATACTCAAGGCTGATGTAATACATATTCATGCAATCGGTCCAGCCTTGATGGCGCCACTTGCGCGTTTAGTGGGCTTGAAAGTTGTTGTCACACACCATGGTGAAGACTACAACCGAGCAAAATGGAATGTCATCGCCAAAACCTTGCTGAAGTTAGGTGAGCGATTAGCGGTAAAGAGCTCGAACCATGTCGTAGTAGTCGGTAAAAGCCTGACGAACCAATTAAAAGAGTCATACAATGAGCACAATAAGATAAGTTACATCCCCAATGGAATGAAGCCGCTGGAAGGTGCGAATACAGACGCGATTGGTGTATTGAACGAATTAGGTATTGAGCCAGATAAGTACATCGTGTACGTCGGGCGAATAGTGCCAGAAAAGGGTATAAAAGACCTACTCACCGCTTATTCTAAGTCAGCGGCCCAAGAAGAGGGCATTAAACTCGTGATTGTAGGTGGTTCTGATCATGAGGACAGTTTCTATCGAGAGATGCAGCAACTTGCCAAGCGCACAGACGGCGTTGTGATGGCAGGAGTTCAGAAATCAGATGCCCTCTATACGTTGTTTAAACAATCTGCCTTATTTGTATTACCGTCTTATCATGAAGGACTGCCGATCTCACTACTCGAGGCTTTGTCATTCGGTTGCCGTGTTTTGGTAAGTGATATCACGCCTAATACGGATGTTGGTCTGCCGGAGCCTTGTTACTTCCCTGTGGGAAATATCAAATCACTGGCCCAAAAATTGAGTGCTACACGCTTAGAATCTTACTCAGTAGATGGCGCGGTTTATATAAAAAAATATAATTGGTCTGAAATATCCCTGAAATTCTCAAGCACACTTCAGGGAATTAAGTAATGTTCCTTGGGGTGAAGTTGGTTGTTCTTCTGGCATACTTGTTTATCGGCTATAAGTGGAATCAGAAGAACAATACATCCTTGGCGTTGAAGTTGGTGTTTTGGATTGTATTGGTGCGATTAATGCTGTCTTCAATACATGAATTTACGTACATAAACATAGCCGCTGGTTTATCAATAATATCCATCTTTAGTATATGTATCGTTGGTATAATTTTAATATACCTCACGCGAATTCGTTATCCTTATATTCTCGGAAGTCAATTTTTACTGGTTAAAATTCTTATACTGGTAATGCTGGTAAGTGGTGCGTTTGGTAACGTTGTACTGTCGATTGTAGAGGGGATTAAGTGGGTCTTTTTAGTTTGTATGATGTGTGTCCTCATAGTAGCTATCAAAGAGAATAAGGCACTATTAGTAATTCGCGCACTTTGCGTTGTCTATAGTTATCCAGTTTTTCTGGTCTTGTTGTCGATAGTATTTATGGAAGTTAAAGCTTCGGAAGCGGATGGTAGTAGAAGTTTCATAGGCGGGTTTAATCACGAGTCCGCATTTTCGGTAATCCTGTTTACTTCTACGTTTCTATTTCTAGCTCATGCGGAAGCCACCAAAAAATCAGTCGCTGTGAAATTTGGTATTCTTATGATTGGACTGGTTTTGATATTTCTAGTGAACTATAGAACGACGATCATGGCATATTTAATATTTTTTGGTTCATATTGCTTCTTGGTCTTTTTGCAGTCGGGGATTCGAGAGAAACTATTATCACTCATTCCCCTATTATTAGTTCTGCTAGTGGCACCTTTTATGGTGAGTGCGTCTTTACTTGAGCGCTTTGAGGAAATCCCCCAATTTATGGCTGATATTGCAGAGCTTTTAGTGCCCTATGATTACTACTACAATCAGGATCGGAAGTATTTTTCAGGTAGGCTGTATATATGGAATGTTTACTTTATGGGGTGGTACGAGTCAAGTGGTCTTGAGCAGCTTATTGGTCATGGGCCAGGTAGTTGGCGGAGCTTTTATACTTTGTACGCGCACAATACCTATATTTCGGCGCTTTATGAGATTGGTGTTGTCGGTTTTTTGATTCTTATTTTAATTTTCACTATCACATTTTTTAAATTGATAGCGCTATCCAATAGACCAGTCTTGCGAATTGCTTTATGTTCAATGCTTGGTTTTTTAGTTTTAAATATGGCAACTATGCCACTCTGGCAAATAGAAGGGGTTGTTCTTTTTTCAATAATATGTGTGTTTGCAGAGAAGAATGCAATGCAACAAGATGACTTTTTACTTCGACACGAGTCATGTTTGCGCAATGCTTAGGGGATATTACCTAATACTCTGTATCTTATTAGTTCCCGGGTGTTCTGTGTTATTAATGGAAGATCGTTATGATTCGGTGAGGGTATTTAGTAGTGAAGCTGAGGTTATTGGCGTTCCTGGAGCTATCTCATTTCAATCTTTTAAAGAAATTGTTGCTAAGCGATATATATCTGGACACTATGTCTTTCAGCTAGGAATTTATGAGTTGGTGGGTGAGCTAAAAGTGAATGGCCGAGAGCTCACGATAGAGGCTGCTGATGGAGCGATCTTCACCGGAAGTGATCACCATAAAGGAGGTATTGTACTTGGCGGTGAAGGGATTACCCTGAATAATTTACAGTTTATCGATACTAGCTATTGTGTCAAAAATTCGCGAAATGTAATCACGAATAACATTGAAATTAATCGCTTAACATCTAAGAAAACAAAAGACTGTATTATTCTTAATGGACGAGGCAATAGGCAAACAAATGGTTGGAATATATCTGGATTTTCTTCCTCCGGTTACTACCGGTCCGCTATCAGGCTGTTCGGTACAGGTGTGAATAGTATAAACATTAATAGTATCGATATCGATGGTTTGTCGGATGAAAGCTATTGTTGGAAGGGTGGAATCCAGATATACGAAGGTGCCCATGAGCTTGTGATTTCAAATGGTATGATTAGAAATAACCAAGGCGAATGTGGAGGTGAGTTTCAGCAAGGTGATGGTGTCGAGATTGACCATAAAAGGGGCATACCTGAAAATATAGTATTAAAAAATATTACGTTCGAGAATAATCGCGACGCTGATGTGGACGTTAAAGGAAAGGGCGTGCTCATGGAGAACTTGAGGTTCTATGGTGGCAGTAATAGTCGTCATGCCATAAAATCATGGTCGAGAAACTACGAATGCGTTAATTGTTACGCCACGAGTAACTTTCAAAAAGTAATCGAAACTAAGAAGTCAACGATACACTTTAAATGCTCAACCCTTAGCCGGGTTGCATCGCTTACCGAAGATTCTTTGTCTTTCGGTAAAACTTCAGAGCTCAAGTGTATTCCGTTTTTACTGAACAAGGGGGAGGCTACATAAATGGTTATTAAATCGGCTAGTAATGATGAGTATGCCAGTATTAGTGTAGTTATCAGTGCATATAACCGTCCCGACTATCTAAAAGCTTCACTTGAGAGTGTTTTATCACAATCATTATCCCCAGAAGAAATAATAGTAGTTGACGACTGCTCTCCGACAGAGCTGTTGCCCGTAATAGAAAGCTTCGAAACTGAGAAAATTATATACATTCGCTCAGAAAAAAATATGGGGGCAAATGCTTCACGTAATATTGGTCTGCAAAGAGCAACCTGTGATTATGTGGCTTTTCTGGATGATGACGATATTTGGAAGGAAAATAAACTCGAAAGGCAACTCAAAGCTTTAAATGATGCGAAAAAGTGTAATGCTGTGTTATGCGGGTTTGAATTTCTTGAGTCAGGAGTATTTAAAGTCAGAACCGGTGAGTCTAAAGTTCAACAAGATGTACTAAAAAAGGGTAACCCATACTGTGGAATGAGTGGTTTGTTTGCCAGGAGAGTGACGCTTTTAGAGCACAGGTTTGATGAATCGCTAGTTTGCGGTCAGGATTGGGACATTTATGTCAGGCTTTTCCAGTCTGGTGATATTGCTTACATTGACGAGGCTCTTTTCTATTACCGTTTTGGCTCCCACGAGGGGATTTCAAGCAAGGCAAAGAAAATGTCGGTCGATACATATGCCGTCAGATTGGCATCAATAGAGAAGCATAGGTCATGGATGGGTGAGAGGTGTTACAGGTATCGAATGTCCAGGCAGATACTAGTTGAAATTACCAAGAAAAATAGAAAACTGTCATGGGTTCTTTATTCGTTGCGGATGGGGGGCTTTCATGCAACATGCAGTGCTTTTGTTGATATGCTTAAGAGGAGGTCTATGCTTTGATAAGAACTCGTGATGACTACAAATCTTATCTTGCTGAAGATAAAGTCTCTCTTAATGTAAAGCCAGGATTAAAGGCATGGTTATTCGATGATATATGGAAGTATCAACGACAGTTACGACGTACTGAATATTACAGTAATAAGCTAGGATTTTTTTGGAAGCTTGTAGCTGTTTTGCATCTAATCAGGCTACGTAAGATTGGCCGAACACTGGGATTTTCTATCCCCATAAATGTATTCGGGCCGGGCTTATCACTCGCACACGCAGGAACAGTGGTCGTGAATTCAAATTGCAAAATAGGTACGAATTGTCGGGTTCATGTTTGTGTTAATATCGGAGCAGATATATCAAATGGTAAACTGGCGCCAAGGTTGGGAAATAACTGCTACATTGGTCCTGGGGTGAAGATGTACGGTGATATTTCAATCGGCAATAATGTAGTAATAGGTGCTAATTCCGTTGTTAACAGAAGCTTTCCAGATAATGTTACGATTGTAGGTGTTCCCGCGAAAGTTATTTCTCACAAGGGACGAACTGAATATAGGTCTTGAGATAATCCTATGAAGAAAAGCAGGCTTTACTATTATCCGAAAGGAGATGGCAGTAACGATTATTTAAACTCTTGCAGAAGGATTTGGGCATGCTGTGGTTTTGAATCAAAGCCTCTGGGAGGATTTAGAGAAAACTTTTTGAATATTAGAAAAAGAGAGGAGTTGTTAATACTCAACTGGTTTGAGGATCGTATAGGGGGCAGTAAGCGACCTTATATGGCACTACTTAAGAGTATGTTATTTCTCGTTGTACTTCGAATTAAATTTAGGAAAGTGGTCTGGGTTAGACATAATATTTTTCCACATTCGAAATATGTAAAAAGCCATCATGAAATACTTATTTGGTTACTTCACCGATTAAGCGATAAATCTGTAGTCCACAGGCATGGACTATCTAAAGAGTATCATTATGTTTCTCATCCACTCTATAAGTCAGAAGTTGTTCCAGCAAAAAACAAAGATACCGATTACTTATATTTTGGAGCCATTAAGGGTTACAAAGGGTTGGTTGAATTATTGAAACACTGGCCCTCAAGCGAAAGCCTATGTATGCTTGGTAGATCTAACGACCCAGAACTTACAAGCACTATCTGTGGGGTTATCAATCAGCGAAAACTGAATGTAAACTGGGATAATTCCTTCGTTCAATATGATCGCTTGTGTCAATACATAGCCCGCTCCAAATATGTAATCTTACCTCATAATTCAGACTCCATGTTAGTTAGTGGTGCCTTTTACCATGCAGTATCTTTTGGTGCATCAGTGTTGATGCGTCGAGTTCCTATGTATACCGAGTACTTTAGCCAGTTTAGGGGAGTCTATGATCTCGACGACTTTCTTTTGAATAAGTCACTAAGTATTGGTTCTGGCACTGTTGAGCCATTAGTCTATTTTTCAGATGAGTCAGTAGCTGAACAGTGGAGATTGATTTTTGAAAGCGTTTAGTTCAGGAGCTTGGAGTATATTCGGAACTGTTTCTGAAAAGGCCTTGACAGTTGTTACATACATACTTGTTTCTAGGGAGGTGCCATTAGAGAAGTTTGGGTATTTGGTTGTCGTTTTATTGACAATGGAATTGTTTTCATATGTAGCATCTTTCGGTGTTCGAGAGAATATAATAAGAACCAAACAAGCCAGTACTGAGTTTTATGGAAATTGTTTTTACTTTATATGGATTGTTGCTGTTGTCTTGATGCTCATTGTACTAAGTGTTATTGCTCCCGTATCTTATTATCTCGGGGGGATGGAGCTTAGTAGTCTCTATATTTGCATGGCGCTGTATCCAGGTATTGCGTGTTTGAATACTTTCTATCAAGGCATTCTTCAGCGACGAATGCAGTTCAAGGCACTGGCGATAAGAAGGGCTTTGATTGCAACATTTTCAGGAGTGGTCGGTGTTTTATCCGTGAGTAACGGTCATGGAGTATTATCTATAATTTACGCCAAATACACATATGTTCTTCTCGACTATTTTGTACTGCGTTATATCTCACGATTTGAATTGCAGAGTTCCTTCTCGATAACTGGCCTTTATGTGATCTATTCTTTCGGATGGAAAGTATCAGTTTCTCAGGTCATGAACTTTTTTAGCTCGAAGCAAACGGAATTTATCACCGTAATATTCCTTGGCCCTCAGGCATTAGCAATTTTAGACGTCGGCCGAAAGGTTCTTGTTACGCTATATAGTGTAATTATGACTGCGGTAACACCAGTCTCTTTGTCGGTAATGACTTCAACCTCTGATTCTATGGCAGCTTATCATTTGATTGTTCGGGTTTTAATTGTCATTCTTGTTCCGATCGTGGCAATTATAGGGGTTAATAGCGAACAGATTATTTATGTTTTGTTCGGATCTAAGTGGGAAGAAAGTGCACCGCTTTTGTCTATTTTTTCGCTTGGGGTTATAGCTCAGCCGATATCATGGCATTTACAGAATATCTGTTTAAATAGGTCTAGGCCCGGTCTAACTATTTATTTGAATATTATAAATCTTTTGGTTTTAGCCTCACTATTGATACTCTCGATTATCTCCTTTGGGTCGCTTAGAAGTTTAGTGGAGTTCTTTGTGGTAGGCTTGTTTGTTTCGGCAATGGTTAAAATTGTATTTCTTTGCCGTGTGTTGCAGTTGAGTTGGCGGCCATTCCTTATGCATTTTATAGAGTCTTTATGTATATACCTGTCAGTTTATTATCTTCTATCCCTTATCGACGTTTCAGGTATAATTCAAACGCATACTTCAATTCCGTTCTCTGCGTGGCTCTTTCTCCTTGGGACTATGACTATTCATGGTTTAATCGTGCTGCCTTATGTGGTACCGAGATTGTACACGTTAAATAGCAAGTTTAGTTCACTAAAGGGGGGCTGATGGCTAAAATTTATATTCATATCGGGTGTGAGAAAACTGGTGGTTCAACGATACAGTCATGTTTTGACCGGTATGAAAGAGAGCTTTTTAAAGATGATGAGTGTTACCCTTCTGAACTGTTTCGACGCCCAAACCATATGGAATTGTCGAGTTTAGTTTTGCCATCTGAATATTTGGTAAATATGATGGTTCCAGTTTCGAAATCTGATTTTAGAAACGCATTGTTCGAATATCTTTGGAATAACACTGATAGAAATATTTACTTATCAAGTGAGCACCTCTCGTCAAGAGTGGTAGATGTTGATAAAATTAGAAAGCTACTGTCAATTCTAACGATTGCAGGGCATAAGCCTGTTATTCTCGCATTCTACAGGGAACCACTAAAATGGATTTATAGTCACTATCGGCAATATGTCTCTTGTGGTGGCTTTCTTAGCTTTCCAGACTATATAAAACAAAGTAATAGAGAAGGTTTTATTGCTGATACGACTAACTTTGGCAGGGCTCTATTTTATTGGTCAGAAGTTGCTTCGATGTTTGATGGTTGTGTTCGCTATCGCTCTTATGAAGCTTCAGCTGCTGATTTGTTGAAGAATTTTTGCAGTATGGCGGACCTTGTGCCTCTGCCCGGCATGGAAAAAATTGTTGCCAATCCATCAATGACTAATAGTCAAGTGACTGTGCAGCGGTGGGTAAACTTTTTTTTAAGAAAGCGAAGGATCACGGATTATGTCAAAAAGGTTATAACTAACGTTCCGTTGCCATCGGTGGAGACTAATTGGCATATGGCTTACGGGCTCGAGGAGTATTGTGGTAGGCAAGAGGCCTATATCGCTAGACTCGGGCCAGTTTTAAGTCGAGCTATTTGAACTGCAGTTAATCGTTTTAGCTTGGGTGAATTGAGATTGTCTGCCCAGAGCACCTTAGGTGCTTCTAATTATTAAATTTTAGATCTCTAAAAGCTTATATATGAATTTTTTTGGGGGAGTTTATGGCTATCCAGATTGATCTTCAGGCTTCTGATAGGCTAGTTATTGCCGCGACTGGGTACGGTAATAAACTGAACCTAACTATTCCAGATTTTTTTAGATTTTCTAATCTAGACTCGACTTCGAAAATTGTAATCTCCGATCCTAGCAAACTGAAGACTCTTGCAGGACTTCCTCCGGATTTTGAAACCTTTGATAGCGTTTTAGAGTACCTGGAAGGTTTTGTGGCTAAACTTAACCCGCGAGAAATTATCATAACTGGTACTTCGGGTGGCGGGCACACAGCCCTCCTTTTGGGTCATATACTCAGAGCAGATAAGGTTGTTGCATTCTCTCCATACCCTTATTTAACCCGAGACGAGATTCTCAAGAACAATGACCCTAGTTTATACTCTATGTCCAGATTAATTGATCAGTTCGAGTTATTGCCAGAAAACGTCAGGAGGTATATGAATCTTAGAGACGTTTTAAAAAGCTGGAATGGAAAGACAGAGTATTATGTTCATGTGTCCAGGTATAATGAATGGGATTACAGGCGCGCGCTGTATTTGAATGGCCTTCCTAGTCTGCGCATAGTATCTCATCCATACACGGAGCATGCTGTCGCTTCTCTGCTCCATAAAGACAGGTGTTTGGCTAATTGTTTTTTATTTCCATATAATAGAAAGATTACAGTAAGTTATATTTTTAGATATCTTTTGGTATATTTCGAAGAGGCTAGGACGAGTAGGTATAAAAAAATTCACCGAAAGTGATATTGTAGAGTTTTTTCTGATATTATGTGGCTGGATCAACTAAGTTTACTTTATTTTATAAGTTTGCTAAGAGCAGTTTCTTTGTGATAGTTATCTGATAGGTTTTTTAGAAGTGTGTGATCGACTTCTGACTCAATAATTTTAAATTTATCCTTTTCGATAAAAGAGCTTCCGAGTTTTACTTCAGATTTCCATATTTCATCTGGGTAAATGAGACTTTTCTGCTCTTCTTTATAGCTATTTTCATCCCAGTATTCTATGGGAATATCTAGGAAAGAAAATATACTTTCCAAGCATTGATCTGTATTGGTCTTTAATTCTTCATGTGTAATTATATGATGATTCTTATGAAATCTATAGTTCATTGATATTTTGAAGGCGCGATCCCAATGCCTTAATATGGAATCTGTGCTGGAGTATCGGTTTTTCCAACTCGAATTGTTTAGCATCGCATCAGCAACTGAAGCTGCAGTTGATGCGGGTTCTCTTATAATATGAATGAATTTTGCGTCTGCTAGATGTTCTTGTATTTCATTAATATAGAAAATATGCGCTGGTGATTTTTCTGCATAAGCTTTCGCACCTATCGATCTGCATTCGCACCGAAGTAGTTCATCGAATGCTTCCACTCTTTTCTTTATAAATAAGCTTGTTACGCTATCGTTCGAGCAGCGGAAGGATCTGTTTTTTTCTAACTTTTTATAACGCTTCTTCCACTGGTCGTACGAAACCCCTAAATATTCATTTAGTCTTTTGTTTACCGCATTCTTTAGTATCCGGCGAGGCCCTGCTTTGTGCCCTTGAAGATTTTTATAACCGTAGATCTCTACGAAAAATTGAGTTTCGGGAAGGCAGAGAAGGTTTTTGTTCTTTGCCAATAGCGATTGTAAGTAAGTTGTCCCGGAACGAGGAAACCCAACTACGAATACTGGAGAGGGTGAATTAATCATTGTTTCTTTGAGTTGAATGTTAAGTTATCTTTTTCGCTTGAGCCCCAACTTGAGCGCTAACGGTTTTAGTCTTTTATAGATGACTCTGCGACTGGGGTACAGTACTGAGAAGACGACCCTTTTATAAGTACTCGGCTTCACATTTATATCTTCTTCATCGTACCCTAAAAATAATGCTAGTTGTAGAGTTTCAGTCGAAAGCTTATGGTAGTATGTTCTACTATTTCTCCACCGACTTATGGACTTTTTATCTATATCTTGAGCGTAGTTTATTTTTATATCATCTTGGCAAAAAGTAACTATAGGGTGGACGGTGCTGTTGTCGGTCGCAATATCCTCATACCTCAACGTGATCATTTGGCTACCAAGTTTCTTCTTTAACTCAAGCAGGTTGCTATAGGCCTTCAGCCATTGACTCTCCACTAAGGCTGGAGGCGAGCACCACCGATCATATTGCGAGTAGATTGTGTCCATCGGATTTCTAACCAAGCCCACAATCAGGTACTCATTATCCCTATCTCGTTTTATTTGTTCACAGATAAGGTCTAAAGCAGCACTCTGGCACAGGTGGTGCGGTGATTTCTCAAATAGCACAGGGGTATATTGTTTACAGAGCATGCTCCAACCCTCGTGGATTAGCTCTTTGTCGTCTTCAGGCGGGTTATACCCGGGTAGGTTGTCTCGCAGAAGTTTGATGAGTTCGGACTTTCCGTATTCACGACTCAGTGGAACTTCGCTGTCCACCATATCATGTTGCTCTAGGCCGAGTAGTGAGGCAGCCTTAGTCCAGTACAGAGTTTCGTTTTCGTAGTGACGAGTATTTGGCAGAAGTTTCGCATCGGTGTACTTTGTTACAAACTTTTGAACAATGCTGGAACCTGATGACTTTTCTGATAGAAGGATGATGCATTTACCCATGCTGCCGGTCTTTCCATGTTTTTGGTATAAGGCTGAACCATACCATAAACCCTTAAATGATGAATCAGGTTTCGTATTAGAGTATTTTCGTCCAGTTTGATCGGTATAGAGATAGTATCTTGCTGGTTATTCTCCTTTTCAAACAAAGATGCCCTTTCTTTCTGGAAGCACTGCAAGCGTTGAGTTACGCTCCTCCTTTAAATGGACTTGCTCATGGAGAAGATAGTATCGTATGGCTGCCCAGAAAATCGTTTTTCTGATCAACTCTATTCTTTATGGTGGCGCCGAGCGAGCACTCTGCAATATCTTGCGTTCATCAGACCAATATCCTGATGCAAGCGTTGAAGTCGTTATCCTGGATGATTTGCCATTTCGCCGATCGTTACCTAGCGGAGTGAGATATACAGTTCTGAACTCTAAAGAAAGTTTGGTAGATTCTGTACTCGAATGGCGCAAGTACGTGGCTAAAGCACGTCCTGACATTGTTGTCAGCTTTCTAATACGTGCCAATGTGTGCAACGCGCTGCTATCCAAATCCTATTCTTACCGCTCAGTCATTTGTGAGCGAATGCATATGAGCAGCCATCTCACTATTAATCATTCTGGCCTGAAGTTGCATGCAGCCAAGCTGATTCCCAGACTTGCCTATCCTTTCGCTGACCTTGTACTGGGCGTGTCTGATGGGGTTACGAAAGATCTTGTCGAGAACTTCGGTGTCTCCTTGAGAAGAGCCGATACCGTGTACAATCCTTATCCAATTGAAGATATTGAAACTAGTGCACTGGAGTTAACTAACGAAGGTGCTCCTAGTAAAGAGTATATCGTATCTGTCGGGCGCTTGAGTAAGTCGAAGAACGTTAAAACTTTGCTTGATGCTTTTCTACTTTCTGGAGAATCAGCTGATCTGGTGGTGTTGGGGGAAGGAGAATGTCGTTCTGAGCTTGAGTCATATATTGACGCGATTGGCTTATCCGGGCGCGTTCATCTGCTTGGAAACATTGCGAACCCTTTCCCTATCGTTAAAGGTGCGAAGTACTTTGTGTCTGCCAGCCTGAATGAGGGCTTCCCAAATGCGATGGTCGAGGCCATGTGCCTGGGTAAGCCCATTGTAATGAGTAACTGCCAGTCTGGGCCGCTCGAAATTTTGAATGACAATCAGGACCTTGAGCCATCAGATAATGGCTGTTGGCCTGTTAAGTTTGGGGTGTTATGTGAGCCGGGTTCTGCAGAGGCTCTATCCGAAGGCATAAATATCATGCAGGACCCCGAGCAGCGACAATTTTATGGTAGTGTGGCGCGCGTTCGCGCAGGTGACTTTTCGCTTGAGAAGGTTAACTCACAATATTGGAATAAGTTTCTGGGGCATTGAAGCCCCACACGGATTAGATTATGAAGGTATGTGTCATAGGGCCCAGGAAGGTACCCGAGCATATTGGCGGTATAGAGACTGTGTACACCAATCTCTATCCGACCTTGCTCAAGATCAACCGGGGCGTCGAGATCACCCTTTTGACCCGCTCAAAACACCGCGAAACGAGTTATAATTACCTCGGTACTACAGTGATACCTCTTGCTGCAGATTTCGGCGCCGGGTTTGAAAATTTTTGGGGAAGTCTGAAGGCGTTGCTCTACGCTAGAAGGTACGTCAGGCCTGATCTCGTGCATCTGCACGGAATCGGTCCGGGTGTATTCGCGCCAGTTGCTAAGTTGCTCGGTTTTAAAGTTGTTACTACTCATCATTCTACCGACTACGATCGCCCTAAATGGCGCTGGTATGCGAGGGCACTATTGAGAACCGGCGAAGTATTTACGTGTCTGTTCTCAGATCGTGTGGTTTGCGTTAGCCGATCTTTGAAGGAGGACATTGACGCCAGGTTACCCTTTAGGCGCAAGATCCGAAGGACAATCCCGAATGCGGCTCCCACTGTAGTGAACTCAGGTTCTTCGTCTGTGCTTGGTCGTTTGAATCTTACCTCCGGTTCTTATTTGTTGTGTGTTGGCCGCATTGAAGAGACGAAACGCTTCGATATCGCAGTGAAAGCTTACCAGGCTAGCTCACTTGATATCCCTTTAGTTATCGTTGGAGACACCCAGGAAGACAGAGCCTATGCCGAGTCTCTGGTGGCGGATACCGCAAGTGACATACGGCTCGTTGGTCCAATATTCGGCGAAGAGCTGGCTGATTTGTATCGGAACTGCACTTTGTTGGTTAATGCGTCCAAGATGGAAGGCTACTGTCTGGTCGTTGCAGAGGCCATTATGCAGGGCTCTCGAGTTCTGTTATCGGACATTCCTGTTCACCGGGAGTTCGGTTTGGACGATGTGTCTTATTTCCCTGTTGATGATGTTGGAGTGCTTGCGGATAAATTGAAGGTTCCCGACTATAGCGTTTATGAGAGTTATCGGAGTAAGGCCAAACTCGAGGCTTGGAGCTGGGAGGATGCTGCTGACAGTTATTGGCGGCTCTATTCAGAAATTGCGGTACCCTCCCGCATTTCCTGAATAGAGGCGGCAGTATGACAAAATTGCTCGACAGGCTTTCGTTCCGCTCGGTAGTGAGTAGCACACCATTAGTGTCGATAGACCTCTTAGTGCGGGATGCATATAGAAGGATTCTTGTCGGCAAACGCGTTAATCGTCCTGCTCAGGGCTATTGGTTTGTGCCCGGTGGTCGAATTCTTAAAAATGAGCGTATAGCGGATGCCTTTGCCCGTTTGACCGAGGCCGAGCTTGGTATTCGCCTGGATATCGCTTCGGCGACTTACCTTGGCTTATACGAGCACTTCTACGATGACAGTATTTTTACTGACGGTGGTGACAATATAAGTACCCATTACGTGGTGAGCGGCTTTGAGGTCGTGTTGCCAGAAGGGTATAGTTCGCTCCCATATGAGCAGCACAACGAGTATCAGTGGCTGTCGGAAGAAGAATTTAAGTCCAGCGAGCGTGTACATATTCATAGCCGCTGGTATCTGGATAAAGGAAAGGGTTTTCTATGATTCCTGTGATTATGGCCGGTGGTTCCGGTACTCGTCTTTGGCCGCTGTCTCGTACTGCGTTTCCTAAGCAGTTTTTGTCGTTGGGCTACGACGAGACCATGCTACAGCAGACGGTCTCTCGCTTGGAGGGTTTAAACACCTCTGCCCCCATCATCATCACGAATGAAAACCACCGCTTTTTAGTGGCTGAGCAATTGCGTCAGATGGGGCAGAGCGCTTCTATTCTACTTGAACCTGTTGGCCGCAACACAGCGCCTGCGATTGCTTTGGCCGCGTTTCAGGCGTTAGGTGACAACAAGAATGACCCAGGTGAAGCTCCGATTCTTCTGATTCTGGCGGCAGATCATGTGATTAAAGACACCGCTGCATTTCAGGCCGCTGTTAATAAGCTGGAACCTGCAGTTCGTGAGGGTAAGTTCGGCACGCTGGGGATTGTGCCGACTGAACCTGCAACCGGGTACGGTTACATCAAAGCGGGTGCTGAAGCATCAGGCTTATTCACTGTAGAGCAGTTTGTTGAAAAGCCAGACGCAGAAACCGCTCAGTCTTATCTGGATGCCCAGTGCTACTACTGGAACAGTGGCATGTTTATGATTCGGGCTGATCGTTATCTTGAAGAGCTTAAGCGTCATCAGCCAGCGATGTACGCTGCGTGTGAAGCGGCGATGGCGAATACAGAGCAGGATTACGATTTTGTTCGTATTGATAAAGAGGCCTTTATTGCCTGCCCAGATGATTCTATTGATTACGCCCTGATGGAACCGTTAACGGCCGACTCAGCGAACTCTCAAGTGGTTGTTGCGCCGCTTGATGCGGGTTGGAGTGATGTGGGTAGCTGGTCTGCACTGTGGGATATCGCCGATAAGTGTGAAGACGGCAACTCGGTGCTGCACGCTGGCAAGGGCGAAGGTGAAACGATTTTGAAAGATACCCGCAACTCGCTGATCAGTACGTCAGATCGTTTGGTGAGTACGCTGGGTGTTGATGATCTCGTTATTGTTGATACTAAAGACGCCTTGCTGGTTGCTCACCGCGATAAGGTTCAGGACGTCAAGAAGATTGTGGCTCAGATCAAAGAGCAGGGCGGTGGCCAGCATGAGTTCCATCGTGAGGTGTATCGTCCTTGGGGCCGTTACGACAGCATTGATAACGGTGAGCGCTATCAGGTTAAGCGTATTACCGTGAAGCCTGGGGCTAAGTTGTCGGTCCAGATGCATCACCACCGAGCGGAGCATTGGATTGTTGTCTCTGGTACGGCGAGCGTGACCAATGGTGATAAGACCTTCCTGGTGACTGAGAATGAGTCGACGTATATTCCGATTGGGCAAGTGCATTGCCTTGAGAACCCGGGGAAAGTGGATCTTGAGATGATTGAGGTTCAGTCGGGGTCGTACCTGGGTGAAGATGATATCGTTCGCTTTAAGGATGTTTACGGCCGGGCGTGATTGATGCTTTGGCTCGGATGGCTATCGCGAATAGCCTTCGGCTGATTCGCTCCCACAAGGGGTTACAGGCTGATTTGCTTCTACAGAGGGTGGCCTGGTTTGTGGGAGCTATTCAGCCAGTTTGCCTGGCTAATAGCGATTGGGGTGTTGCCGGTAGAGGTATCGCGAATAGCCTTCGGCTGATTCGCTCCCACAAAGATCGAGTGATGCGCGAATTTATCGCTCAAGCTTCGCGTTGAGCTCCTACAAAGATCGTGTCATTCCCTTGTAGGAGCTATTCAGCCAGCTTGCCTGGCTAATAGCGATTGAGTTCATCGCGATAGAGGTTTCGCGAATAGCCTCCGGCTGATTCGCTCCCACAAAGATCGTGTGATGCGCGAATTTATCGCTCGAGCTTCGCGGTGAGCTCCTACAAAGATCGTGTCATTCCCTTGTAGGAGCTATTCAGCCAGCTTGCCTGGCTAATAGCGATTGAGTTCATCGCGATAGAGGTTTCGCGAATAGCCTCCGGCTGATTCGCTCCCACGAGGAAGGGGGGGCTGATTTGCCCCTACAAAACTTATTTATCTGAAGCTGGATTCAATGACTACTCTTCAAACAAATACGATTCTCGCTGAAAGCGGCGTTGCTTTCGGTACTAGCGGAGCACGCGGCCTGGTCGAACAGTTCACTCCTGATGTCTGTGCAGCTTTTGCTATTGCCTTCGTAGAGGCTCTCAAACCTGAGTTTGAATTCGACACGGTTGCCATTGCGATTGATAACCGCCCGAGCAGTTATGCGATGGCTAAGGCCTGCGCTGCCGCTTTACAACAGAAAGGTGTCGATACGATTTATTTTGGCGTAGTGCCGACTCCGGCGCTGGCCTATGCGGCGATGGAGCGAAATATCCCGAGCATTATGGTGACGGGAAGTCATATTCCGTTTGATCGTAACGGCCTTAAGTTCTATCGCCCAGACGGCGAGATAACAAAGGCAGATGAGCAGTCTATTCTGGGCGTATCAGCAGCGTTTGAGTCTCTCGGTGAGCTAAGTGACCTGACTACCCATGGTGAAGCCGCCCAAGAGTATGTAGATCGTTATTTATCCTTGTTCGATACGCCGTTTCTCAAGGGTAAGCACATCGGCATTTACGAACACTCCAGTGCAGGCCGTGATTTATATCAGCCGATGTTTGAAAAGCTCGGCGCTCAAGTGACGCCGTTAGAACGCAGCGATGAGTTTGTGCCTATTGATACCGAAGCTGTATCGGAAGAGGACCAACAGAAAGCTCGTGACTGGACTGCTCAGTATGGCTTCGATGCCATTTTCTCTACGGATGGTGATGGTGACCGACCACTGATCAGTGATGAAAAGGGCGTCTGGCTACGCGGCGATATTCTAGGTCTGTTGTGTGCGAAACAGCTAGGTGCTGAGGCGCTGGCGATTCCAGTAAGTTGCAACTCTTCAGTCGAATTGTCGGGTGCATTCAAGCACGTTGAACGTACTCGTATTGGTTCCCCTTATGTGATCGCCGAATTTGATACGTTGAGCAAAGAATGCGTTTCTGTTGCGGGCTTTGAGGCCAATGGGGGCTTCTTGCTGGGTTCAGACACGCAGGTGAATGGCCGCTTAATCAAGGCTTTGCCGACACGTGATGCTGTGCTCCCTGCGATTATGTTGTTCGCCGCGACAGCCTCTGGTAAACCTGTCTCTGAGTTAGTGGCTGACTGTACCGAACGTTATTCCGCCAGTGATCGCATTAAGAACTTCGCGACCGAGAAGAGTAAGCAGATTATTCATGCGTATACCGGTAACGAGGCTGCTCTGTTATCCCAGTTAGGGCTCGAAGGCGTTACCGTAGAGAGTGTGGATACTACCGATGGCTTGAGAATGAACCTGACGGGCGGTGATGTTGTGCACTTGCGTCCATCGGGTAATGCACCTGAATTGCGGTGTTATGCCGAGGCTGCTTCTCATGGAAAGGCGGTTGAACTGGTTAATAAAGTATTGAGTAACGTTCGTTATTTGTCATTGCAAGGTCTCTGAGGCTTCTTGTTTGGTGTCGCAGTTAACTGCTGAGGATTGTTGATTGCCAGCTTTTGATTTCATCGTAGTTGCGCTTTTATTCGTAGCAGTCATCTTAATGCTGGCAGTTACGCGACTCAGGCCAATAGCCGTCTTTGGGGGCGTAGCTTGGATATTGTATGCGTCTGGTGTTCTAACGCTCGAGAGCCTTTCTCATAATTATGTGAATCCCTCACTGTTAACACTTATTAGTCTTTTACTTCTCTCTGTTGTGCTCGAAAAGGTTAGTTTTGTATCCAGCCTTTCCCGCCATAGCGTTACCCAAAGCCAGAGTGTGGGGCGGGGTGTATTCAGGCTGGGGTTTGTTGCTGGGGTAATCTCCTCCTTTCTCAATAATACCGCTGTCGTTGCAACCTTGATGGGCGGACTTCGTCGCCAGTCGGGGCTGGCATTATCGCGATATTTGCTACCACTATCCTATGCATCAATTGCTGGCGGTATGATGACTCTGGTAGGAACCAGCACTAACCTGATTGTGAATAGCTTTGTAGAAGAAGCGGGCGAGGTTCCACTTGGCTTCTTCGACTTTACCTTGATTGGTGCTCCCGTATTTGTTGCTACTCTCCTGGCAATATCGTTGGTTTCTCATAGGTTACTGCCAGATCACAAGGTTGTTAGTGAGTCTCAGGAGCGTCGCCAGTATCTCTTTGAACGTGTGGTTTCTGCGGATTCGGGCATGGTCGGGAAGACGGTTTCTGAAAATGCCCTGAGGCGATTAGAGAGCATGTTTCTCGCAGAGCTAGTCCGCGGAGATAAGGTATTTTCTCCTGTTGACCCTGATTTCATTCTGCAGGCTGGAGATGTGCTTGTCTTTTCGGGAGACCCACGATACGAGCACATTCTTTCTGAGTTCAATGGATTGTCTGGGCGGGATTACGACGATGGATTTCGCTCAGGTGCCGATTCTTTGGTGGAGGTCGTGGTTTCGCCGACGTCTTCAATGATTGGTGCGAGTCTCAAGTCCTGTGAGTTCAGGTCGAGATTTGGGGCGGCTGTTATCGCTATTCGACGGGGTAGTAAGAATATTCGCGGCAACTTGGGTAATCACGTCCTGCAGGCAGGCGATTCGTTACTTCTCACGACAGGGGATAAATTTATAAGTAGTAAGCATGAATCCCGCAGAGACTTTGTCACGATCTCTGGTATCGAGAGACGCCAATCATTGAGTGCTCTCTCTAGTGTTCTGGTAATGGGGGGCTTCGGACTTGCCATCGCTTTGTCAGTCATGGGAGTAATCCCCTTACTGAAGGGAATTCTTTTGCTGTTGGGGGCATGCCTGGCTTTCAGGTTAGTATCTCTCGACGAACTTAAAAACCGGTTTCCCTTTGAGTTGATCATCGTGATTGGCGGAGCCCTGGGCTTGTCGCAGGCGATGTTTGAGGTTGGTCTTGCGAGTATGTTGGCTGCTGGGGTTGAGCACTCTGTGGGAGCGCTTGGCCCGTATGCCGCTCTTGTTCTGGTGTATATAGTCACATGGCTGGTAACCGAGCTTGTGACGAACAATGCGGCGGCTGCGCTGATGTTTCCGGTAGCTTATGCAAGCGCGGAGGCGCTGGGTGTTAGCCCGTATCCGTTTTTTATGGCATTGGCTTTTGCCGCGAGTGCCAGTTTTCTGTCGCCATACGGCTATCAAACGAATCTGATGGTATACGGTGCCGGGAATTACTGCCTCACAGACTATATTCGAGCAGGGCTCGCTCCGCTGATTGCTTACTCCGTTGCCGCGCTGGCTCTCATCCCGGTAGCGTTTCCGTTTTGGCCTACTTAAGAATGTTTCATATTTCTGACATAGTGGCCGCGATAAGCTTCCTTAACGAGTGAGGCGTGTTAACATTCCGCCAAGTTTCATCTAAAGATTCAGGATTGATCAAATATGAAAATCGCTATTGCCGGTACCGGCTATGTTGGCCTTTCTAACGCGATGCTGCTGGCACAGCACAATGAAGTGGTTGCTGTGGATATCGTGCCTGAGAAGGTCGAGATGCTGAATAACAAGCAATCACCTATTGTGGATGCTGAGATCTCGGACTTTCTGGCGAACCGCGATATAAATTTCCGGGCGACCCTGGATAAGAGTGAAGCATACTCTGGTGCTCGATTTGTTGTGATCGCTACGCCGACCGACTATGACCCGGTAACAAACTACTTTAATACCCGCTCGGTCGAGAGTGTGATTGCCGATGTGACGGCCGTGAACCCGGATGCCGTGATGGTGATTAAGTCGACGATTCCGGTGGGCTACACCCAGAAGCTGAAAGAAGAGACGGGCTGTGAGAACCTGATTTTCTCGCCTGAGTTTCTGCGTGAAGGTAAGGCGCTGTACGATAACCTGTATCCAAGCCGTATTATCGTTGGTGAGCAGTCTGAGCGTGCTAAAGAGTTTGCTGACCTTCTGTTGCAGGGTGCGGTTAAGCAGGATGTTCCTGTACTGTTTACTGATGCGACTGAAGCTGAAGCCGTTAAGCTGTTTTCGAACACGTATCTTGCGATGCGTGTGGCGTACTTCAACGAGCTGGACTCGTACGCTGAGACCCATGGTTTGAATACTCGTCAGATTATTGAGGGCGTTGGCCTTGATCCACGTATTGGCAACCACTACAACAACCCGTCGTTTGGGTATGGTGGTTACTGCCTGCCGAAAGACACCAAGCAGCTGCTGGCGAACTTTGAAGATGTGCCAAGCAATATCGTGCGCGCGATTGTGGATGCGAACAGCACCCGTAAAGACTTTATTGCCGATTCTGTGATCCGTAAAAATCCGCAGGTTGTGGGTATTTATCGCCTGGTGATGAAGTCTGGGTCGGATAACTTCCGTGCATCAGCGATTCAGGGTGTGATGAAGCGCATCAAGGCGAAGGGTATTGAGGTTATTGTGTATGAGCCAGTGCTAGAAGAAGAGGATTTCTTCAATTCGCGGGTGGTGAATGACCTTGAGGCGTTTAAGGCCGAGTCGGATGTGATTATCGCCAACCGTTTGTCGGATGATATTCGCGATGTCGAAAGCAAAGTGTATACGCGGGATCTGTTCGGGGCGGATTGATTTGTGGGAGCTATTCAGCCAGCTTGCCTGGCTAATAGCGATAGGCTTCGCGAATAGCCTTCGGCTGATTCGCTCCCACATTGGTGGAGCAAGCTGGCTGATTCCCTCTTAAAGGTTATAAGGGCTGTTCGCCCTCTAAAAACACATATCAAGGACGATATATGTACAAAATCTCTCACCATGGCGCGGTTGATGGCGTCACGGGTTCTTGCCACCGGCTGACGCTGGATTCTGGCGATGCCATTCTTATTGATTGCGGTATGTTTCAGGGCGCTGAGGGCGAGGCCATTTCTGAAGGTCTGGCCAGGGGCGAGTCGCCCATCGATTTCGATATATCGAGGGTTAGGGCGTTAGTCGTCACTCACTGTCACATTGATCACGTCGGGCGTATTCCTTATCTGATGGCGGCGGGTTTTTCTGGCCCTATCTACGCCACCGAAGCAACGGCTCAATTGTTGCCGTTGGTACTTGAAGACGCCTTAAAGGTCGGTGTTACCCGTGACGAGTCTCTGATTAATAATTTCTTGCGCTTGCTGGATAAGCAGTTGGTCGCTGTGCCGTTTAAGGAGTGGTTTGTTCCTGCTGATATTGCTGGGCTGCAGCTCAAGTTTCAGCGCGCAGGGCATATTCTTGGTTCTGCGTATGTTGAATGCGCTGTGGGCGAGAAGTTGCGCGGCTCAAAACGTGTCGTGTTTTCGGGGGATCTCGGGGCGCCGTATTCGCCACTACTGCCCGCGCCTAAGTCGCCGTATCGTTGCGATGATCTGGTGATTGAGAGTACTTACGGTGATAAGTGCCACGAGGGCAGGAGAACCCGTCGACAACGTTTGCAGAAGACGATCGAGCGCTGCCTCAAGAATCGGGGTACGGTTCTGATTCCGGCATTTTCGATTGGGCGCACGCAGGAGCTGCTGTATGAGATCGAGGAGATCATTCACCGGGCAACGCATAAGTCGACAAATGACGAGCAAACAGCTCTGTGGGAGTCACTCGATATCATTGTCGATTCTCCATTAGCTGCTGAATTCACGGCACATTATCGTTCGTTAAAGAAGCTTTGGGATGCCGAGGCAAGGCAGCGTCTTCGGTCTGGCCGCCATCCTTTGTCGTTTGAGCAGCTGACGACCATCGAATCTCACCGGGAGCACATGCAGACCGTTGAGTATCTGGCTAACACGGGAAAACCAGCCATCGTGATTGCAGCGAGTGGTATGTGTGCAGGCGGTCGAATGATGAATTATCTGAAGGCCTTGTTGCCTGACGAGCGCACGGATGTCGTGTTTGTGGGTTATCAGGCTCAAGGGACGCCGGGCAGGGATATTCAGAAGTACGGCCCACGGGGCGGGTATGTCTATCTCGATGGCGAGAAAACAGACATTCGGGCGGGTGTGTATACCTTGTCTGGGTACAGTGCTCATGCGGATCAGAAAGATTTACTGAACTTTATTAAGCGCATACGTCACGGCCCTGAAATTGTACGCATTGTACATGGAGACGATGAGGCCAAGCGTGAACTCAAGGTGCGGCTTATGAAAGAATTCCCGGATATCAGGGTGTTGATTCCGTTTAAATAAATTTGTCACACCTATGTGGTAGCGTAAGCGGGCTGACAAACTGTTCAAATGTTCAGTAAATCACGAGATCATTGCTGTCACTTACACTGAGTCGGCTAGACAGCTCTGTGATAGGCGTCACATAATAATGGTTCTGGAGTCGCCGTATTGGTACCATGGCGCACTTGGTGTTATCACCATCAGGGACAGTCCAAATGAATGGCTTAGGGGTAGGGTATGACTAAACAAGGAATGATTCGGTCGAATGAGAATGCTTTCGGGGTTGTATACCGGCTCATTGATCTGGCGATCATTCTTGTTACTCTCATCCTGTGCTCTACTCTGTACGGTATTAATCTAGGCCCTCATTATCTAACCGCGGCCCTTCTGGGTGGCCTGGGGTATCTGCTGGTTGCTGAGTCTCTTGAGGTTTATCGCTCCTGGAGAGCGACCTCCGCGGTGAGAATGGTCACGATAACGTCTGCGGCCTGGGTTCTCGTTGCTACCTCTCTACTGGTTATCGCTTTCTTCGCGAAAGTCTCAGAAGACTACTCACGTTTAGTGATGGGTAGTTGGATGCTGGGGTCGCTGTTGCTTCTTAGTACCTGGCGGTTGATATTCCGTCAGTTTCTGAGATCTATCAGGTTGCGAGGGTACAATACCCGGCGGGTTGCTATTGTTGGCGTTAACGAGGCTGCTCTGGAAATGCGCAAGCAAATCGATCGTAGTCCTGAATTGGGGTATCAGTTCTGGGGGTTCTTCGATGATCGTTGCGATGAGCGGATCTTGGCAGAGCACGATGACGTTGAGTTGATGGGCACTATTGATGAACTTATTCAGCTCACGCAGTCTGGGAAGTTTGAAGTTATCTTTATTGCTTTGCCTCTGAAGGCGCAGGCTCGTATTGCTGAAATTCTGCAAAAATGTGGTGACACCACGGCGTCGGTCCATTTGATTCCCGACTTCTTCACATTCAACCTGCTACACGCTCGTCTTAGTGAAGTTGGCCATATGCAAACGTTGAGTGTTTATGACTCCCCGATATTTGGCATCAATGATGTGCTTAAGAGAATGTTTGATATCTTATTTTCTATCGGCGTTCTCACGGTGATCGCTTTGCCTATGCTAGTTATAGCGGGGGCGGTTAAGTTTACGTCTCGCGGGCCTGTTATTTTCAAACAGTATCGGTATGGCTTAGATGGCCGACCTATCGAGGTTTGGAAGTTTCGCAGTATGACCACTATGGATAATGGCGATAAAGTGGTTCAGGCAAAAAAAGGTGACGCCCGAATAACCCCGGTGGGTGCTTTCATCCGCAGGACGTCCCTGGATGAGTTACCACAGTTTATTAATGTTCTTCAGGGGAGTATGTCCGTTGTGGGCCCTCGTCCTCATGCCGTTGCGCATAATGAGGAGTATCGTAAGTTGATTCCATATTACATGTTGCGGCATAAGGTGAAGCCGGGCATCACTGGCTGGGCGCAGATCAATGGGTATCGGGGAGAGACAGATACTCTGGACAAAATGGAAGGCAGGGTCGAGTACGATTTAGATTACATCAGGAACTGGTCCCTGTGGATGGATGTCAAGATTGTATTGCTGACATTCTTCAAAGGTTTCATTGGTGGTCACGTTCATTAGATTGGATAGAGAAAGGAAAAAGCGTATAGCTCTCTTGAGCGTATTCTTTGCATACTCCATGTTTTTGGGGGGGCTTAGTCTGTTTAAGAGTCTGGGGCTTCAGCTTGAACAGATATACGCTTTAGAGGAATGGTTGGGGGGTGATAAATGGGCGCATTTTCAACTAGCTGCCGTTCTTGCCGTTTTAGGTTGTTTTGCATTTGACCGAGTGTTAGATTTGCGTCCTTATTGGAGTGTAGTCCCCGTAGTCGTTGTTCTGGCCCTTGCACTAGCGATCGATGAAACCTTGCAGTACGCGTTGGCTTCACGACGATTCGAAGTGCTCGACTTTGCTTGTGGGCTTGCGGGGCTCGCGTCAGGATGTTTTGTGTATGTTTTTGGCGCAGAAAGACTGAAAATTTTTGGTTTCAACCCAAGAAAGAAAGAGGTTGAAATGTGATGTGTGAGGATAAACTATGAAAGCTTGGATGCTGCCTGCAGGTGCTGTAGCAACAATGTTGAGCACAGGGGCTTTTGCCGTTGAGAGAGACGGGATTCCGCTAGGGTCTGGTGTTTCGGTGTACCCTGCAGTGGGACTCGAAGTCACAGATAACGACAACGTATATCTTCAGCCTGAAGAGACTCAAACCTCTTCTACTATCACGAAAGTCACTCCTGCCTTGGGTGTAGAAGCCGATATGGGCCAAACAGTCCTCCGTGCCGCTCTATTCGCGGAGAAGGGCTCTTACTCTGAAGATGAAAATGATGATTATACCGATACAGGTATAATTCTGGGGGGCGATTTCGAACTCAACTCCAGACATCAGGTGGCGGCTGAGGCTCAATTCAGAAATGAGCATGATGCTCGCGGCGCGGGCACCGTTGAAGGTGCAGAAGCGCTTGGTTTACGCGACCCGGATAGATATGACGAGACCATTTATGATGGCTCATACACATATGGAAGCTCATCAGCGCTTTTCAACATAACTGCTGGCTTGAATCGCTACCAGAAGTCGTACAAAAACAACTTTGTTAATGGTACACGCGACCGAGAACATGTCCGTAACCGTGTAAGCCTGGAAACTGATGTTTATATCAGTCCATCCACCGACTTGTTGTTCGATGTAAGCGCTACAGACATCGATTACACCAACGACTCAGTCATTGCTGAAAGCCGTGAAGGTAATCTTTATCGCGCGCTGGCGGGTTTTAGCTATGAGTTGACTGGTAAGTTAACCAGTCGCGCCAAAGTCGGTGTTAGCGAACGTACATTTGAGCTTTCGGACGTAGAGTCCGATAGCTCCTTTACTTGGGAAGGTTCTTTGACGTGGAATCCACGTACTTATTCAACAATCACGTTGTTTACTGTTCAGGCTGCCAATGAAACACCAAGTGCGAGCAGTAATTATGTTGATGCAACCTTTTCTCGCGTTACCTGGACTCACGAGTTCTCGACGTTCTTCTCATTGAGAGCGCATGCGAGCTTCGCTGAAGACATATACTATGACGGTGATTCCGGTGAAGCTGATCGTGAGGATGACATTATAAGTTATGGCTTACGCGGTACATATTCTCCAACGACCTCGTTAGACGTATACGCAAGTGTCGAGCAGTCTGAACGCGACTCAACTGAAGACGGTTTGGATTATGACCAGCAGTTGATAACGTTCGGTGTAGCTGTCGGAATTTAAACCGTACTCCGGCACCGGGGGCATTCTGAGTGCTTCCGGTATTCTTTTCTCTTGCGGGTTGTTAGATGTTCAGGTTTTTGTCTCTAGCCGTATTGATGGCTTTGCTATCTTCCTTCACGAATGCTGATGAGGGCATTTATCTGTTGGGTCCTGGCGACCTTATTTCTATCAGTGTTTATGACGAACCAGATCTGAGCCTGAAAGAGCTTCGCATCGGTCTCTCTGGACAAATATCCTATCCCCTCCTCGGCGATATTCAGGTTGAAGGTTTGAGCCCTAAAGAGCTCGAGATTCGATTGACTGAGCGCTTAAAAGGTCCATATCTGGTCGACCCCAGCGTTACCGTAAGTATTATCAATTATCGGCCTTTTTATGTGACAGGGGAGGTTAAGAAGCCGGGAAGTTATTCTTTCCATCCAGGTCTTACAATAGACCGGGCAATATCAATTGCTGGAGGTTTTACCGAGCGGGCGTCCAAGAGCAAAATATATGTCGTGCACGACGATGACGATAGCTCTGACAAGACTCGAACCAAGCTTGCTGATGTTGTTCGTCCCGGTGATGTGATCACAGTTGAACAGAGCTTTTTCTAAAATGGAAGGTCGCAATACGGGTATGGGAAAATTTGACGTGGGCACTGTTGAAGTTATCGATCTCGCTCACTACTGGCAGGTCATTCGCCGGCAGCTCAGTAAGATCCTGATTTTAAGTGTCATCATAACCATTATTGCGGCACTGGCCTCGATGGTTATGACTCCTGTTTATCGTGCGACGGCTACTCTTCTGATTGAGTCGCAGGAAGCTAAAGTCCTGTCAATTGAGGAGGTCTACGGTATAGGTAAGGCATCAGACGAGTATTACCTGACGCAGTTTGAGATTCTCAAATCCCGGGAGTTGGCGAAGCGCGTCGTGCTGGCGCTTAATCTGGTTGATGTTCCTGAGTTCAATCCGCACCATGAAGCAAATGCTAAGTCATTTTCCATCCGAGGTACCATCAACAATATCTTGGGGGTAGAAAAGGAACCGCCCACTGACGAGCAAATTCTTGAGTCAACTGTCGGGCGATTTGCAAAAGCAGTAGATATCTCCCCTGTACGTAGTACTCAGCTTGTTAAGGTCTCCGTCGAAAGTGAGTCGCCGAGTATGGCTGTCACTGCAGCGAATGAGTTGGCAGATCAGTTTATTGAAAGTCAGCTGGATGCTAAGGTCGAAGTTACTCAGAAAGCAGCGACATGGCTCAGTGACCGTCTTGGAGGGCTAAAGCAAAAGCTTGAAGAGTCCGAGAAGAAGCTGCAGGAGTTCAGGGAAGCCAATAACCTCGTAGATGTTCAGGGTGTAAATACCTTGGTAGCTAAGCAAATTGATGAGATCACTCGAAAGCTTGTCGAGGCGCGTTCTCAGAGAGTTGAACTACAAGGAACGTATCAGCAGCTCAGAAGTCTTGGATCTCTTACATACGAGAACCTGTCTAGTTTGCCTTCAATTCTTGCCAGTCCGGTTGTTAGCCGCCTCCGTGAGAATGAAACTACGGCTGAATTAAAGGTCTCTGAATTGCGTAAGCGCTATGGTCCCTTGCACCCGAAAATGATCGCTGCAGAGTCTGATCTGGATGCTGTAAGGGAGTCTGTTCTGACTCAGATGAAACGCATCGCGACCTCCCTGGAAAGTAATTACCTCGTCGCGAGAAGCAAAGAGGAGTCACTGCAAAAGGCACTTCAGGAGGTTAAGTCAGATGCGCAAGGGCTTAATAGAACCGAATTTACGCTTAATGAGTATGTGCGGGAAGTTAATACAAACCGGCAGCTGTACGACGCGTTCTTTAATCGCGTGAGTGAAACTTCGGCGACCGGAGACCTCCAGACAGCCAATGCTCGTGTCGTAGACCCTGCTATAAAACCAGGCATTCCAATAGCTCCCAATAAGAAGTTGATAGTAGCAGCAGCTCTGTTCTTAAGCGTCATGTTTGGTGTTGCTCTGGCATTTTTGTACGACGTTCTGGATTCTACGGTTAAGAATCCTGATGACGTTGACCGCAAACTAGGTGTTCCTATGCTGGGACTGCTTCCTTTTGTTGGGTCAAAGAAGGAGCCGGCCGAAACAGAACAGTTGGTGAGGGCTTTTGTTGATGATCAGCAGAGTGGCTTTAAGGAATCAGTCAGGACCCTGCGTACAAGCCTGACTCTGGCGAGTATGGAGCAAAGCGCTCAGGTAATACTCGTTACTTCTTCTATTCCCGGTGAGGGGAAGACGACTACATCCAGTAATGTAGCCGAAGCTTTCGGGCAAATGGAAAAAACGTTGCTGATTGATTGTGATATGCGTCGACCATCGGTTGCGAAGAAGTTTAGTTTACCTCACGGTAAGCCGGGCCTTTCTAATGCAGTAGCGTATCCAGATACTCTTGATAGCTGCATTCAGAGTGTACCTTCACTAGGCATTGATGTTATTGCCGCAGGGCCAATTCCTCCGAATCCGCTGGAGTTATTAGCTTCAAAAAACTTCAAGGCCATTCTTGATACGCTTCGGGAAAGATATCAACGTATCATCATCGACTCAGCTCCGATGCAGGCAGTAAGCGATGCGCTATACCTCTCATCATTAGCTGATGGCGTGGTTTATGTGGTAAAAGCAGACCACACTAAAGACAAGCTTGCTCTTTCTGGTATTTCTCGTCTGGACGATAACAATGCTCGGTTGCTAGGTGTTGTGCTTAACCAAGTAGACGTTGAACGTGAGGCCAAATATACAGATTCTCATGCGGGCTATTATGACTCGTATGGATATACAACGGATTCGTACCATAGCTAATGAACTCAGGTAGAAAGGGGGTAATTAGGATAAGGCCTGACTTTATAGTTATATCGGTGTTCTGCTCGTTAGCTGTGATATTTATTTATTTTACAGTTGTGAATGCCTTGATCGCACATGGACGAATGGCAGATGAGGTTTCCAGCTATAATTCATCGCTTCATTGGGCCACAACTCTTGCTCCGTGGAGCGCTGATGCTGCAATAGCTTATGCAGCGTATTTAAGAGGCTATGCTGTAACGGCTTCTATGCCTGAGAAAGCTAAGACATTATCGGTAATCCATGAGTTGATTGATTCTGCTATCGCAAAGAGACCTCTATGGCCGTATTACCAGCTCGCAAAGTATGACGCTGAGGTACTTTCTGGTGCTTCAGAAGTTGCCCTTCAAGCTCGCTTCGATGGTATTAGGTCTCTAGCTCCGAACGAAAGAGGTGTTGACCTCAGCCTGATTCAGACTTCGTTATATGTTTGGGATTCGCTTAAAGGATCTCAGCAAAACTGGATTGGAGTGCAGATGTTAGGCATGCAGCGTGAGAAACGTGATGATCTGTTGCTCCAGATCTCTAGCCTCAAAACCTACAACCCCCGTCTCTGTACTCAGCTACCCTGGAAGCTCGTAAAGCGCGCTTGCCAGGAATAATTCCTTCTTTTCCACCCTCTGTCTCTTTCGATGAACACTGACATGGCACA
This sequence comes from Thalassolituus sp., assembly GCF_984348125.1. Lineage (NCBI taxonomy): Bacteria > Pseudomonadati > Pseudomonadota > Gammaproteobacteria > Oceanospirillales > Oceanospirillaceae > Thalassolituus > Thalassolituus sp. The sequence continues at coordinate 24,423 of NZ_CFHJLR010000003.1, read as the reverse complement.
CTGATTGCTGAATCTCATGGATATGAGTTGAAGCGTCAGGAGTTTGACTATGTTCGATGGGAAAAGCATTCTGGTCACGGGTGGCACTGGGTCATTTGGCCATGCTTTTGTTCCGATGACGCTAGAGAAGTACAACCCGCGCCGGATCATTGTGTTTTCTCGTGATGAGATGAAGCAATGGGAGATGGCGAAGCTTTTCGAGGGTGACCCCAGGGTTCGTTTCTTCATTGGCGATGTACGCGATAAAGACCGTTTGTATCGAGCCTTAGATGGCGTTGATTATGTGGTGCATGCGGCGGCGACTAAGATTGTTCCGATCGCTGAGTACAACCCGTTCGAGTGTGTAAAAACCAACATCAACGGCGCGATGAATGTGATTGATGCTTGTATTGATCACGGTATCGAAAGCTGTGTGGCGCTCTCTACAGATAAGGCCAGTTCTCCTGTTAACCTCTATGGTGCGACCAAGCTCGCTTCGGATAAGTTGTTTGTGTCGGGTAACGCGTATTCTGGCGAGCATGGCACCAACTTCTCGGTCGTGCGCTACGGCAATGTGATGGGCTCGCGTGGATCTGTGATTCCTTTCTTTCAGTCGATCAAAGAGTCTGGTGTGTTACCGATTACCGATGATCGAATGACTCGCTTTATGATCTCGCTTGAAGATGCTGTGAAGCTGGTCTGGCATGCTTTTGAGGACATGGTTGGCGGTGAAATCTACGTGAAGAAGATTCCGTCGATGAAGGTAACGGATCTTGCACGTGTTGTGGCCCCGGAAGCCGAACAGAAGGTTGTAGGTATCCGCCCGGGCGAAAAGCTGCATGAGCAGATGATTGGCAGTGAGGATTCGTTCCACACTTACGAATACGACGAACATTTTAAAATTCTTCCGAGTATCAACGGTTGGGACCATTGCCCTGAGCGTATAAAAGACGGCAAGCTGGTTGCTGAAGGCTTTACCTACTCGAGTGATAACAACACGGAGTGGATGACTGATGCCGAGCTTCAGCACTGGATAGAGCATAACCGGGATAGAATCGGGAAGATTTAACTATGATCCCATACGGGCGCCAGAACATTACGAGTGAGGATATCAAAGCGGTCACTGAAGCACTTCAGTCTGACTTTCTGACTCAGGGTCCGGCTGTCCCTGCCTTTGAATCCGCGGTTTGTGATGCCGTTGGTGCGGCGTTTGGTGTAGCTGTTAACAGTGCAACCTCTGCACTTCATATCGCTTGTCTGGCCTTAGGAGTCGGCAGGGGAAGTCGAGTCTGGACCAGCCCGGTAACCTTTGTTGCTTCTGCTAATTGTGCTCTTTACTGCGGCGCTGACGTTGATTTTGTCGACATCGATAGCCAGACCTATAACCTCAGTATCGAGGCTCTGACCGAAAAGCTCGTTGAGGCTGAGCAGACGGGTACTTTACCTGATGTGCTTATCCCCGTTCATTTAGCTGGCCAGTCGTGCGACATGAAGGCCATCGCTGACCTCGCAGAACGTTTTAATTTCAAAGTCATTGAAGACGCTTCTCATGCGATAGGGGCAGATTATGCCGGTTTGCCGGTAGGGAATTGCCGTTATTCTGATATTACTGTCTTCAGTTTTCATCCTGTAAAGATTATTACGACGGGTGAGGGCGGTATGGCAGTGACTCAGGATGAGCTTCTGGCGAATACCATGGCACGGTTGCGCTCGCACGGTATTACCCGTGATCCAGCTTTGATGACTCAAGAGCCCGATGGCGATTGGTATTACCAGCAGCAGGAGCTTGGTTTTAATTATCGCATGACGGATCTTCAGGCGGCCCTGGGCGTCAGTCAGATGCAGCGCCTGAGTCAGTTTATTGAGCAACGACGCACACTGGCTGAACGATACTTTTCGCTATTGAGTAGCCTGCCGGTGACGTTGCCGCACCAGGCCGAGTGGTCAGCGTCCGCCTGGCATTTGTACATACTGAGGATTAAACCTGACCTGATTGAGAAATCGCAGAAGCAGGTATTTAAAGAACTCCGTGAGTCGGGCATTGGCGTTAATCTGCACTATATTCCGGTGCATTTGCAGCCGTATTACGCTGCTCGTGGCTTTGCGATGGGGGACTTCCCGGCGGCAGAGAAGTATTACACAGAAGCGATCAGTATCCCGTTATTTCACGGAATGGCAGAAGAACAGCAGAACACGGTGGCTAACGTTTTGGAGGACGTTTTGATATGAGTCGGATCGCTGTGATACCCGCTCGCGGTGGCAGTAAGCGGATTCCACGAAAGAACATTAAGCATTTTGCGGGTAAACCGATGATCGCCTGGTCGATTGATGCAGCGATTCAATGTGGATTGTTCGACCGTATTATTGTTTCTACCGACGACGATGAAATTGCCGAAATAGCGCGTACACTCGGAGCTGAAGTCCCGTTTATGCGCCCCGCGTATCTGTCGGATGATCATACGGCCACGATTCCGGTCATTGCGCATGCAATTGATGCTCTTATTGACGAAGGCGAGGCCCCTGTTGATGTTTGTTGTATCTACGCAACCGCCCCCTTTATTTCAGCGGATGATTTAGAGGCTTCTTACAAACAGTTTAAGCGTACAGACAGCATGTATTGTTTTACCGCAACAGAGTTTGCGGCGCCGATCTTCCGCTCCTTTCAGGTAGAAGATGATCATTCTGTCGAGATGTTCTGGCCAGAAAACTTTGAAAAGCGCAGCCAGGATCTACCGGTGGCGTATCACGATGCAGGACAATTCTACTGGGGCCACGCCAAAGCCTGGATGGATGGCGATCTTATTTTTGCTCCGCATTCTCAGGCGTTCGTCATTCCTCGATGGCGGGTTCAGGATATTGATACTCCAGATGATTGGGCGAGAGCAGAACTGATGGCTCCGGCAATTCTGGGGTAAAGCATGAAAATTGCGTTTCGTTGCGATGCATCAGAGAGAGTAGGCACAGGGCATGTAATGCGCTGCCTGACGCTGGCGCGTGAAGCCATGATGCAGGGTCATGAGGTTTGCTTTTTTGTTTCTGATATCGATGCTGCTCTTGAGAAGCGAATCAATGCGACTGGTATCCGGATTATCAGGCTTCCCTCGTTGAAATATGGCTGTCAGCAATCATCGGTAGCAATCGAAGCTGAATACGAAACAAGTCAGCAGGAGACTGAGGCCCGGTGCTTTTTAAGTACAGTGGCGGGCTATCAGCATGACTGGATCGTCGTCGATCATTACGGCTACGGTGAGCCATGGATCTCTGCAGTTAAACGCGCGGGCTATTGTGTGCTTTTAATCGAAGACTGGCCGCACCGGAAAGTCAGTGCTGACTTACTTCTCGACCCTCGTCCTGGATCGATTGCTGGGGATTATAGAGGCTATATCGAACCGGAGAGAGTGCTCTCCGGTTCTGATTTTAACCTGATTCGTGAAGAGTTTTTCCATGAATCCTGTCAGCCTGCTGGAAATGTGCAGCGTGTTTTACTTAACCTGGGTGGATATGACTATCGTGGTATAAGTGCTGATATTCTTGATGCATTGGCCAGAGAAGACTTCGTTAATAAGCTAAGTTTCACCGTGCTTTTGAGTCAGTCATCTCCTGCATTCTCTCATATTCAGTCTCGTAGTCAGAGCAGCGAATATCCATTTTCGGTGAATTTAATTGATCATTGCGACGATATGGCAGGCCTGTATCGCACTCATCATATTTGTATCGGTGCATCTGGAGGCTCGCTGTGGGAACGGGTCGCAATGAGATTGCCTACTGCATTGGTGATTGTTGCTGAAAACCAGAAACCTCAGGCCAGTTATGCTGAAGATAATGGCCCGGTAAAAGTCGTAGCAGACTACTCTGGCACAGCTGGCAGTTTTGATACCTCCGCGTTCAGAAGTCTTGTTGAGTCTGATGGGGTGCGTCAGAGTATGCAGGATAGCTCAGCCAACCTCATTGAGAAGAGTGGCAGTCGGTGTGTTATCCAAGCCGTTGAAAACACAAAGCCGGAAGGCCTGACTCTGCGCTCCGCGATAGTGAGTGACATGCGGGATTTCTATCGTTGGCAAAAGCAACCCGGAGCACGTCGCTTTTTCCGTACGCCACAACTTCCGCGCTGGTCGCAACACAGGCGATGGTATCAAGGTGTTATGTCTGACGCTTCGATCAGCCTGTATATCGTTCTTTTCAAAGGAGAGAAGGCGGGTTACGTGCGAGTGGATGGCGCTGTAACTAGTTCTGAAAGTAGTTCTGTAGGTAGCTCTTTAGATAGCTCTTTAGGTAGTTCAGAAGTATCTATCCTTATCAGCCGGAACTTTCGCGGGCGGAAGCTTGCTGTTAACGCATTGAAAGCGCTTGTAAGCCGTTATCCCGAAACACGTTTTTGCGCCGATGTTGCTCCAGGTAATTTTGCCTCGCGGAAAGTATTCAAACGAGCGGGCTTTCAGAAAACAGGAGGACGTCGCTATGAGTACTGATGTTGCGTCTGCATATATTATTGCGAGCAATAAAGAGTGGCATCGAACCTCGTTTGAAGCTTTGAAGGAAGAGTACGAGGGTGACTGGTACTGGGTATCGACGCCTGATGAATTGCTCGAAGCTGTCAGGGAGATCGAGTCTCCGCGTTATATTTTTTTCTTACACTGGAGCCATCATGTGCCCGAAAGCGTATGGGCGCAGCATGAGTGCGTGTGCTTCCATATGACGGACCTGCCCTACGGGCGAGGTGGCAGCCCATTGCAGAATTTGATTCTTCGCGGTCATCAGGAAACGGTGCTTACTGCGTTCCGAATGGTCGAGGCTATGGATGCCGGGCCTGTTTATGCGAAACGGGGCTTATCCCTGAGTGGCACGGCAGAACAGATCTATCGAAGAGCCGGGGAGTTATCGACAGACATCATTCAGTCAATGATTGCTGAACAACCTGAACCTGTAGATCAGACGGGTGAAGTCGTTGTGTTTAAACGTCGTACACCGGAGGAGAGTGAAATTCCGGACGGTGCTTCTCCTGAGATACTTTATGATTTTATACGGATGCTGGATGCCGATGGTTACCCTCATGCATTCAGCCGTTCTGGTCAGTACATTCTGCGCTATACGGATGCCGAATTACATGAGGGTGAACTGAAAGCGAGCGTTGTTATTTCTTTAACAGGTTCAGAAAGATCAACATCCGAAGTAAAACAGAGAGAGAAGCCATGACGTTTTCTATTTCAGGCCGAAAGATAGGCGCCTCTTTCAAGCCGTATATTATTGCTGAGGTATCTGCCAATCATAACGGCGATCTTGCCAAAGCGTTGCAGACCATTGATGCGGCCGCTGACGCAGGGGCCAGCGCAGTCAAAATTCAGACTTACACTGCAGACACCATGACCATCGACTGCGATTTACCTGATTTTCAGATCCATGGTGGTTTGTGGGATGGCTACAAGCTTTACGACCTCTATAAGTGGGCCGAAACGCCGTATGAATGGCATAAGGCCATGTTTGACCATGCAAAAGCGCGCGGTATTACTTTATTTTCAACGCCTTTTGATGAGTCGGCTGTTGAGCTTCTGGAGTCATTAGGTGCCCCCGCCTACAAAGTCGCGTCGTTTGAGTTGACTGATATCCCATTAATTCGCTGTATTGCAGCCACCGGCAAACCTATGATTATGTCGACGGGAATGGCGAGCCTGGAAGAAGTGAAAGAGGCGGTAGATGCTGCGCGCGCTTCTGGTTGCAAGGATCTGGTGTTGTTGCACTGCATCAGTAGTTACCCAGCACCGATGGAGCAAGCGAACATTCGTCAGATGGCCAGCCTTGAGAAAGAATTTGGCGTTACCGTTGGGTTGTCTGATCATACGTTAGGAACCGTCGCTTCCGTGGCTGCTGTTTCCTTAGGTGCGTGTGTGATCGAGAAACACTTTACCCTAAGCCGGGAAGACAAAGGCCCAGATAGTGAGTTCTCTATTGAGCCGCAAGAGTTGAAGCAGTTGGTCGAGGATGCAAATAACGCCTGGGCTGCATTGGGTAGTGAGGCTTATACCCGACAAAAAGCTGAAGAGCCGAACCGCCGATTCCGCCGGTCTTTGTACTTTGTTAAAGATCTGCCCGCGGGCCATATTGTCAGAGAGAACGATATCCGTCGTATTCGTCCGGGGTTCGGTCTGGCGCCTAAATATTACGACGATGTCATCGGCCGCAAACTAAGTGATTCAGTAAGCCGGGGTACACCTGTGCAGTGGGAGGCGTTTGATGAGTGAGGTTGTATTGGTTGTTGCTGCCCATCCCGATGATGAAGTTCTTGGGTGTGGTGGCACTATTGCGAGGCATGTTGCTGCGGGTGATCAGGTTCATGTTTTGTTTATGGCAGATGGTGAAGCCTCTCGTGAAGAGGCTGATATTACGCAACGCCGTTTGGCCGCAAACAATTGCGCCGATGCGCTCGGAATATCAGAACGGATCTTTTTAGACTGGCCCGACAACATGCTGGATTCAGTGCCATTACTGGATATCGTACAGAGCCTTGAGCCACATATCAGTCGCTTAAACCCTTCAATTGTTTATACCCACTTTTCGGGCGATTTGAATATTGATCATCGCGTGACGGCTCAGGCGGTCATGACTGCATGCCGCCCTCAGCCGGGCTCTTTGCCTGCGTTAAAACGCATTCTTTCTTTCGAGGTGCTTTCCAGTACCGAATGGTCGATGAATGAAACGTTTGTACCGAATTATTGGATAGATATAACTGCCACCATTGAGGAAAAAATGTTGGCACTCGCACCGTATGATTCAGAGATGCGTGAGTACCCACATACCCGTTCATACCAGAATGTGCGTCAGTTAGCTGGACTTCGGGGAGCATCGGCTGGTGTGGAGTATGCGGAAGCCTTTATGTTGTTGCGGGCGGTAGAGAAGTCCGAATGACGAAGCCGCTGTCTGTCCTTATTGTTGGATGTGGACGAATCGCAGGCGGGTTCGATGAAAAGCGCTCGAGCGAAGAGCACGCGCTGTCGCATGCGGGCGCTTACAGTAAGCGATCCGAAGTTGTACTCGCGGCTTGCGTTGATCCTGATATTGAGATCGCAGAGAGATTTGCAGAGCGTTGGTCAGTCAGTGAAGCATACTCGGGATGTGAAGAAATACCCGCTGAGCGCGAATTCGATATTGTCAGTATCTGTACTCCAACCGCTGTTCATAAGAGCTCAGTGGAGAGTATTTTTCGCTTCAGACCGAAAGTAATATTTCTTGAGAAACCTGTATCGTCTTCTGCAGATACGAGTCAGGCGTTACTGGATAAATGCAGGCAGCAGAATATCGCCTTGATTGTTAATTACAGCCGCCGTTGGGATTCAGTGCTGGCTGAGCTTAAAAATGGTCTGGAAACCAAGAGTGCAGGATGGCCGGGTTCGCTTAAAGCGGTTACCGCGGTGTATAACAAGGGCATACGCAATAACGGCTCTCACCTTCTGGACTTGTTGGCGGGTATGGTCGGCGTGCTGAGCCCAGAGTGGGCTGCGGTTCGCCCTGGCAACGTACGTAAGGATGATCCTGATATCGATATGGTCCTGATGTCTGATCGTGGAATACGCTGTTCTCTGAATAGTACGGACTCGGATGATTTCGCTCAGTTTGAGCTGACGTTTCTGACTGATAAAGGCGAATTCCGTATGCTTGATGGTGGACTTCGCTGGAGCGAACGCAGGGTTGAAGAAAGCCCGGAGTTTGCCGGCTATAAGCGTTTGGGTAAAGAAATCGCATGCTCCGGTGGATATCTTCCAGTGATGGAAAAAGCCATATCTGAAGTGATAGATCTCGCACTGCTCAGTCAGTCTGGCTCTTTTGATTATCGGGCTGCGGAGCAGGCGGTAGAAACGGAACGTTTGATAGAACAGATTCTGGAACGAGTAGATGACTAATACAAACGAATTACTGGATGCCATGCGTTCAGAAACCCTTGCTCTTGAAGGTGGCGCGCCTGTTATTACGCATGAGTTTCCGCGTTATAACAGCCTTGGCAAAGAAGAGCAGGATGCTGTGCAGAAGGTTATGGAAAGTGGTGTTCTGTCTCAGTTTCTGGGTTGCTGGCACGACGATTTTTATGGCGGCAGCAAGGTACAGGCGTTCGAGGCACAGTGCGCTGACTACTTTGGTGTTAAGCACGCTATTACGGTCAACTCCTGGACCTCAGGTCTGATCGCTGCGGTGGGTGCTCTTGATATCGAACCGGGTGATGAAATTATCGTAACGCCATGGACTATGTGTGCCAGTGCGACGGCCATCCTACATTGGAATGCCATCCCGGTGTTTGCAGATATCGATCCGCAAACATTTAATCTTGATCCAGAATCGGTGCGCAGAAATATTTCGGAAAAAACCCGGGCTATCATGGCCGTCGATATTTTCGGCCAGTCGGCCGATATGGATGCGCTACGAGCCATTGCTGATGAGTTTAATCTGAAAATTATCTCCGATACCGCGCAGGCACCCGCCGCGAAGTACAAAGGCAAATGGGCGGGCACCCTGGGGGATATTGGTGGTTATAGCCTGAATTACCACAAACATATTCATACCGGTGAGGGCGGCGTGGTTGTTACCAACGATGATGCACTCGCTGAACGTGTCCGCTTGATACGCAATCATGCAGAGGCCGTGTTGCCTGACCGCGAGGCCATGCCGATTAATAACATGCTCGGTTATAACTTCCGCTTGGGTGAGATTGAGTGTGCGATTGGTATTGAGCAATTGAAGAAGCTCAATGGGCTGGTTGAGTCTCGCCGCGCTCTGGCCGAACGGTTGGCAGAAGGCATTCGTGACCTCGCTGGTTTATCTGTCCCTTATGTCGCCGATGGAAATACCCATGTGTATTACGTCTTTCCACTTCTGGTCGATCCGGATATCACGGGTGTCAGTAAATTTGAGATTGCTGAGGCATTGAAGGCAGAAGGGGTGATTCTGGCGACTCAGTATCAGAACCTGCATCTTTTGCCTATGTATCAGCAGAAAACTGCTTACGGCAGCAGCGGGTTCCCGTGGAGTGCTGATTTCACCCGGCAGGATATATCCTACGAGAAGGGGATATGCCCGGTCGCAGAGGATATGAATGACCGTACGTATCTGGGGTTCGGTATGTGCACTTATGATCTGACCGAATCGGATGTTGATCTGATTATCCAGGCATTCCATAAAGTGTGGGCTCACAAAGTCGAGATGAGTCGGTAAGGCGTAACCATGTTCAGTAATGATTTCAAATCCATACTGCCGATTGAAAAGGATGACTTAAGAGTCTGTCTTTTTACTCTGGATGATATTTCAGAGCGGTATATTGGTTGGTTGAACAATAAGGAACTGGTCAGGTTCAGTAATCAGAGATTTATGAATCATGATGAAGCCAGTTGTCGTGAGTTCTTTGATTCTGTAAGCCGGAGTAACTCAGTATTTCTTGCTGTGAAGCATAATGTTCACGGCCATATCGGCACGATGACGGTTCATTTCAATCAACGTCATGGCACGGCTGATATGGGAATCCTGATTGGTGAAACGTCGGTTCCCGGTGCTGGTTCTACGGCCTGGTTGATGGTGATGGATAAGGTACTTTCGTTGTCTGGGGTGCGTAAGATAACCGCTGGTACCCTGAGTTGTAATAAGGCGATGCTAGGGGTTATTCGTAAGAGTGATATGGTCCCGGATGGTATTCGAGTACAGCAAGAATTAGTCGAGGGCGTTGCTTTCGATATGCTTCATTTTGCCCGATTCTCTTATGACTGATTTTCCTACGGGGCGTTGTGGCATCGTCGCTCACGATGCAGGTGCGGCGAACCAGATCCTGCATTGGATTACGGCGGGCGATTTTTCTGATGTTGATATCACGCTGTCATTACATGGTCCTGCCCAAACTATTGCAGAACGCCTTGGACTACTGAGTCTTTTCGATAGTATCGATGATGTCGAAACCCTGATTCAGAAGGCGGATTGGGTTATTTGTGGTACAGGCTGGGCAACGCAGATTGAGAAGAGCGCGATGTGTCTCGCTCGACAATATGCAGTCCCTGTATTCGCTGTACTGGATCACTGGGTGAATTATCGCCCGAGATTGAATTATCAGGCTGACGATACAGCTGATGTTGATGAACTATGGGTTGTAGATGAGGAAGCACGTTCCTTAGCTGCTACGGAGTTTCCGGGTACCTGTATACGCGCTATGCCCGGAAGGTATCTTGAGAGTCAGATCGCCGATATTGGTTTGCCCTCAACGCCTGAACAGGTTCTGTTTTTGATGGAGCCCGTGCGAGAGCAATGGGGCGATATGCATACGGGTCAGTCTGCTTCTCTTAAGCCGGGTGAATTTTCAGCCTTCGAGTTTTTTCTTACCGCTCTTAAAAAGACTGATGCTAACGTCGGCGACATTGTGATTCGCCCTCATCCTTCTGACCCACCTGGTAAGTACGACGCTCTTACTGAGTGTGTAGATTTCAGAGTTTCTGTAAAAACGGAAGAGTCATTATCGCATGCGATCTCAGAGGCGACCTATGTTGTCGGATTAAACAGTTACGCGATGGTGGTGGCGTTAGCCGCAGGACGCAAGGTCTACTGTGCCTTGCCACCGAATGCACCTGCATGTGTGTTACCACATGCAGGTATTATTGACCTTCGAAACGAATCATTCAGCGTATAGATGCTCGTTAGAAACGATATCGTTGCGAACCCAAGGGTCTTCAGAGTCAGGGTATTGCTTTGACGTAATACTGTCGTAATGGGCGGGAAGATCTTGAAGAAATTTCCCGAAGTTATTTTTCCATTCTGTAATGAATTTATCGCGACTGGCCTTATTCTCTATCGACAGTGAGTGGGCACAGCCGATATTAAGGTAGTGCCAGATTGACCCGCGTATAAAGTAAGCAGTCAGGCCATATTTCGGAAAGACCTGTTGTAGAAGATTGAGGTTAATCGTGTGGCACACACGGAATACGTCTTCAGGTTCAGTAGATTTCAGAGAGTTTAAACACACGCTGAATGATCGGCTGATTTCTGTCAGGAAAGCACCGAGCTCGTCGATTTTCTTACGCATCTGTTTTTGAGTGAAGGGCGTTCCTTTCAAAGACTTAAGAAAGTCAGTAGAGGCGATTTCTTCACGTGTAGCGAAGAAGTCATCGACAGCATCCGGTGTCAGATATTCTGTGTTGGCGATCTTTGCACCTTCGGAGCAGGCATAGCTCTGTGTGTGCTGGTGGATCGTGCGGTGCTTTGTGAGCTGCTCAATACTCATTCTCGAGGTGTTGTACATCGGAAAGGTGTACATAGGATCGCCATGAACGGATTCGGTTTCGACCAGCTTCTCCAGGTTGCGCTTCACCCCTTCTTTGATGGAGTCACTCATTTTATCGCTGAAGTAGATGCTGTTTTTCGAGTGATGCTGATTCTTCTCCGGGAAGCCGAAGTCCATGCCGTACAGGAAGACGCTCTTAAGTTTAAGGTGGGTTGCTACGGCCACGCCGGTATTGGTACAGGTCGGTGTCGCTCTGTGTACGATTTCATCTTCGGTTCCAAACATACTGGCTAGCGCCGTTGAGTCTTTAAGGAAGTAGTAACCATGTTTGAACAGGTTGAACACCTGAGGAGGCAGCTGTAGGGCGCCGACCAGCAAGGTATTCTCAAAGAACTCCGGCTGATCGATTTTCGAAAGATGATCGTACGTTAGCATGTGAGACTCAATTTCGACGTGAATATCGGGCATGAGTCCAGCAGCAATAATGCTGTGCACCGATGTTCCGCACGAGATCAGTAACACTTTATCGCGATGGCGTTTGATTTCTTCTACCCGCATATCAAACGAAGGTCCGCCGCCGACAATCACCGCGGGCATGTCGGTATCGATCTGGTTGTAAGACATGGGTGGTACGCCTGCACCGATATTATGCAGGGCATTATTAAACTGATTTATTTCGTCGTCGTAGTAACCCCACTGATTCAGGAAGAAGTGCATATCCCCCTGTATACGCTTGACGATAGGATTATAGGGCTCACTGCTGATGTGATTATAAAACAGAGCACACAGCGGGAAGCTCGGGCCGTAGTTAATCAGGAGGTTCCAGAGGGCGGGGGAGGACACTTCTGGTGGAGCAACTCCGCCACTAGAGACAAGTATATCGATTTTGTTGCCTTTTCTTTCAAACTCTCTGAAGAGGCTTTCCCAGTCTGTGACATAGAGGCTGGCGAAGAAGTACTCAGGATCTGGCTCGAAAATGACGACGTTGAGAATTCTGTTCTCCCGGATCATCTTTTCGATATGAATTCCCAGCCCGCAGCCAAAGAATACGATCATGGGGTAGAAATCAGGAATGGTATAGTTCTGAGTCAGGTCTGCGTCGTCCGGAATCTGATCCGTAAGGGCGTGCATACGTTTGGAGAAAAACCGGTGGAACCCTATTGCTCCGGGCCTTGGCGGCAATATGGTGGCGATCGAGCTTCCTGGTCCGAAGTTTTCCTTGTACGCAGCCACCTCGTTATCGGCAAACGCATGTGCATCACCTTGATACAGACTTTGCTTGTTGTGCCAAAGATCGACCTTACCTGTATCGCCATCGATATTCAGCGTCAGTCGACTGAAGCTTTCCTGCAACGCAGTCTGATATAGAGCAGGGTGCTTCTTTTTAAAATACGCCAGATTTTTGTCTTTCAGCGCCATAGCACCGGCGGCTCGTGGGTGTGTCATGCCATTTCTCCTTATTGAATAGAGAAAGTAGCAGAGATCATGCCACTTGAAGGGGGGGGCAGGCATGTAAGAAAAGCATTGGAAAACATTTCGTAACAATCTTTTTTAATGCCAGGTTTGGTGAGTGTCAAAAATAATTTTCTTTGTATATCAGTGGGTTACTGAGGCTGTTGTGAGGGTGTCAAAAGTGCGTCGCAGATGCCAGTCACTTTGTTGAAAAAAACTTCTAAAGAACTCTACAGGGGCGCCGTTAAACCCTATGACAAAGTCAGGCGGAGCCGAAAAGCGTCGAAGGTGATGCCGGTTCCAATAGAAGTAGGTACAGGAGAAACACCATGCCTCAAGTTATTAATACCAACATTGCCTCGCTGAACGCTCAGCGTAACCTGGACAAATCCCAGTCGGCGAACCAGCAGGCCTTGCAGCGCCTGTCTTCTGGTCTCCGTATCAACAGCGCTAAAGATGACGCTGCTGGTCTGGCGATTTCTACCCGTTTTACCTCTCAGATCAAAGGTCTGGATGTAGCCGTACGTAACGCCGGTGACGGTATTGCTCTGGCACAGACTGCTGAAGGTGCACTGGGTTCTATTAACGAATCTCTGCAGCGTATTCGTGAGCTGGCGGTTCAGTCTGCTAACGCCACGAACTCTGACGTTGACCGTGAAGCTCTTCAGGCTGAGGTTGATCAGCTGGTTTCTGAGATTTCACGTACTGCAGAAGAAACTGACTTCAACGGCCGTAAGCTGCTTGATGGTTCTTTCTCTGCAACTTTCCAGGTCGGTGCGAATGCCGGTCAGACGGTTGATATCTCTATCGGTGAGCTGACCGCTGACAAACTGGGTTCTTCTTCTCAGTCAGGTCTTTCAGCGCGTGGTACTGACTTCGCTCTGGAAAACGGTGACCTGGTGCTCAACGGTGTTGCAATCGCCGCTTCTCGTGCAGAGGACGATACTTCTTCTGTTTCTAACAATGCCGCTTCTGCGATTTCTAAAGCAGCAGCGATTAACCGTTACAGCGACGAAACTGGCGTTACCGCTCAGGTAAATGAAAACGTGGCTGGTGGTAGTGAGATGAGCGGCACCGCGGGTTCCGGTACTTTCACTCTGAACGGTGTAGACATTTCTTTCTCTACTACGACCGATACGGCTCAGTCCCGTGCAGCGATCACTCAGGCGATCAATGCAGTTTCTGAACAGACTGGTGTACGTGCGGTGGACACTGAGAACGGTTCGACGGGTGTAAACCTTGTCGCTGAAGACGGCCGTAACATCACTCTGACCTTCGATACCACTGAACTGAATGGCCTCGACCAGGATACCTTTGCTGCGGCAACCGGTCTTGCTGGCGGTGCGACAGTGCAGTCTGGTACTACGTACAGCAACACTTATGAAGGCGGTTACACTCTGATTGCTGACGGCGATCAGAAAACCATTGAAGTATCGGGTGGTAACGGCACTGGTCGTGGCGACCTTTCAAATGCGGGTCTGACTGCGGGTACCTACGACCGCGCTGAAGCAGTATCTGTGTCTTCTAAAGTGGCTGACGATACTAAAGCTTCTACCGTTGGCGGGGGTTCGCTGGCGAACACTCTGCAGCGTGCTGACTCGGGCGGTACCTTTATTTCTCAGGCTGGTGGTAGTGTTACCACGTCTGTTACCACGGGTGGTACAAGCGGACAGATCACAGATAGCGGCGCCTCTGTAACCATCGTTCAGGGAACAACCGCAGTGACCTACTCGAATGCCGGTGACCAAGCCATCGCTGCATACGCAGATGCTGCTGAAACTGTGGCAACCACCGCGGGTATCGATGTTAACTTCTACGAGCAGGGCACCATGACGCTTTCCGGTCTGGATGCGGGTGACTCGTTCGACATTGGCGGCGTGACCGTGAATGTTTCTGGAACGTCTGCGATCCTTCGCGCTGAAAGCGTGGTAGATCAGCTGAATGCCGGTAACTTCAATGCTGCTCTGGGTACTTCAGGCTTCCTGAATGCTGAGCTGGACGGTACTGGCGGTGACGTGACCTTCACCTTCCGTAATGAGACAGCGACTCAGTTGAGTGCTGACAGAACAACTGCTGGTTCAGTCAGCATCAATGGTACTGCCATTTCTACCACGGCAAATGGAACCGTTCTGAATGGTGAGCTGGCCTTTGCATCAACGTCTGCAACCGGTGAAGCGGTTGACGTGACTTTGACTGACGCAGGTTCTGAACTGCTGGCTGCTCCGGGTACAGTGACAGACAGCTCTTCGGCGGGCGATGTTCTGACAACGACGTCTGAAACTAACCTTTCAGTGAGTGTTGGCGGTGTTGATGTATCACCTTCTGCCCCTCTGCAGGCAGGTTCTACGGTTGCTGAGCTGGCAAGCGCCATCGACGGTGTGAGTGGTGTGAGCGCCTACGAAGAAATCAACCTGACCATTACAGACTCGGCTCTTGAGTCTGGTGAGCAACTGCGTTTCTCGGCGGGCGGTGTCAATATCGATGTGACGGCTACCCCAGACAGCGCTGGTAACTTCACGCTGCAAGGTCTGGCTGATGACATTAACGGTACAGACTTCTCTACAGCCAATATGGATGTATCAGCAACTTACGACGCAGACAGCGGCGAAGTATCACTGACCATCCGTAACTACAGCGCTGACACGGTTAGCCTGGAAACTGAGAACGCCAGTGGCCAGACTATTACAGTCGCTGAAGGCGGTACTACAGATATCGGCGAAAACGCTCTGAACCTGTCGGGTGAACTGAAGTTCTACTCTGACGATGGTCAGGATGTGAATGTCACTCTGTCTGATCCAACTACGGGTGGCGAGCTGTTCAGTGGTACAAGTGCTTCGGAAGACTACACAGGTGTTAACGGCCTGGAAGACGGTGACCTGCTGATCAACGGCGTTACCATCGGTGGTGCGGATGTGAATGCGGATACTGCTTCTGCAACCGTATCGTCAGATGGTTCTAAGATCCTGTCTTCTGAGAAGTCTCAGTCAGCGATCGCGATTGCAGCAGCAATCAACAAAGTATCTGACGAGACCGGCGTATCTGCTGAAGTTAACGCGACCGAAGTGGTTGGTGGCGACGGCACTAACGTTGACCTGACTCAGTTCGAAGAGGGTGATCAGGCTGGTATCTACATCAATGGTGTAGAAGTCGGTACGGTAACCCTGCAGACTGATGGTGGCGGTAACCTGGACTCTGACCGTGCACGTGCTGACGCACTGAACCTGATTAACCAGAACTCTGGTAAAACAGGTGTGGTAGCAGAAGACAACGGTGTGTCTCTGACGCTGACTGCAGCGGATGGTCGTAACGTCTCTATCGCAATCGACGATAAGTCTGGCTCAAGCGCCTCGATCGGTGCAGTGCTGGGTCTGGATGCTGGTGTCGACGGTATCGGTGAAGCAACCTTCGGTGAGGGCTCTGTAGCAGGCGGTGGTACTTCTGCTGAAGCTGCGGCTTACGAGACCACTTACGGTTCGATCTCACTGTCTTCTGCGAAAGAGTTCACTCTGGAAGGTGGTGCGAACGGTAACTCTGAGCTGGATGCAATCGGTCTGGCGACAGGTACCTACGGCGGCGGTGAAGATGGTCAGTTCCTGGCTGATATCGACATCTCTACCTTCGAAGGCGCTCAGGAAGCTATCACCGCGATCGACAATGCGATCGGTCAGGTGGCGAGCCAGCGAGCCGACCTTGGTGCGATTCAGAACCGTCTCGAATCCACAGTGAGCAACCTGCAGGTGACCTCTGAGAACCTGAATGCTGCGAACTCACGGATTCAGGATGCCGACTTTGCGGCCGAAACCGCCGAGCTGTCACGTACTCAGGTACTGCAGCAGGCTGGTATCTCGGTACTGGCTCAGGCCAACGCCGCAGGTCAGCAGGTACTGTCTCTGCTGGGATAAGGTAAAGGGTAAGATGGGCTGGTTGACCAGCCCACTTTTACTGACTCAGATACTGATTCAGATACCATAGAGGTGAATTATGAACGAGCTGAGAAATAACATGATGGATAAGTCCGCTGCGGCGTCCACTGTCAGCGTCACCCAGGGTCAGTCTGCTAAGGTCAACGTCAGTGCTGATATCAGCGCTACCAGCGGCAACGGTTTGCCGCAGGCTACCGAAGCCCGGGCAGAAGTGAGTTCAGAAAAAGTTCGCGATGCAGTGTCACGTATTAACGAATACGTACAGCAAACTGAACGGACTCTGGACTTTAAACTGGATGAAAACAGCGGTAAGACGGTTATCAGCGTCTATGATAAAGCTTCTGCGGAACTGATTCGTCAGATCCCCAGTGAGCTGGCCCTGGAGCTGGCGCAGAAATTGAATGATGAAGAGCCATCTTTATTGTTCAGTGCGCAAGTGTAACGGTTAAGTAAACCGCTCTAAAAAGAGACCCGCACTGGCCGATAAGGTAAGTGTGGGTTTTTTTTATGGCTGCAAATCAGCAGTGAGAGGATTGTATGGCATCGATAGAATCGTTAGGTCTGGGCTCAGGTGTACTGACTACCGACCTCGTCGAGCAGATCATTGGCGCTGAGAGGGAAGTCAGTGAACTTCGTCTTGATCGTCGTCAGGAACTGATTGAGGCCAAGATCACTGCCTATGGCGAAATCAAATCTCTGATGTCGACCATGCAGTCGTCTGTTAACAACCTCGCATCACCGAGTGCGGCAGGTGCGACACTCGCTACTTCCAGCAACGAAGATATTCTGACCGTTACTACCTCAACGACTGCTGATCCAGGTAACTACAGTGTCGAGGTTCTCAACACGGCAAAGTCTCACTCGTTGGCAACGGGTACGTTCAACAGTTTTGACGAAATCGTTGGCACAGGTGAGCTGACGTTCAGCTTTGGTACCAATAATTATGATGCCGTCACTGGCGACATTACTGGCCAGGACGTGAATACCGATCGGCCGACCCGTACCATCACGATTGACGAATCTAATCGCACCCTGAGCGGTATTCGTGATGCGATCAATAACGCTGATATGGGCGTCTCAGCCTCAATCATTAACGATGGCAGTGGTTACCGTCTGCTGATGACGAGCGACGATACGGGTTCCAGCAACGCCATGCGGATTGAAGCACGCGACGAGGGCGGTAACCTACTGACCAATGGCCTGGCGTCGATGGCGTTTAACGAACTTCAGGCCGGGCCGGATAACCTGGAGCAGACCAGCCGAGGCGAAAACGCGCAGCTCAGTGTGAATGGTCTGACGATCACCCGTGAGAGCAATAGTGTCGACGAAGTAATTAAGGGCGTCACCATCAACCTGAAGAGTGCTGATGTCGGCACTCAGGTGAGCATTGGTGTGTCTCCTGATACCGAGACTCTGAGTGAGAATATTCAGGGCTTTGTTGATGCCTATAACAACCTGAAGCAGTTTGTTGATGACCTGTCGTCGTACGATACCGATAGCCAGCAGGCAGGTTTATTATTGGGTGATTCGACTATCCGCACGATGCAGAGTCAGGTTCGCTCGTTGATCTCCCAGCCGATTGCAGGGCTGAACGGTGAGTATCGTTCACTGACCGAGCTGGGTGTGAATACTGACCGGAATAACGGTTATCTGCTGGAATACGATCCTTCGGTATTCCGTAAGGCGATTAACGAAGAGCGCTCGTCCATTGTTGGGATTCTGGCAAAGTCGGGCGTCACCAGCGATAGCCAGATTACTTACGTTAACGACTCTATTAACACTAAGTCGGGGACGTATGGCGTTGAGATTACGCAACTGGCGACGCAGGCAAAATACACGTCGGCGTCTCTCGGGCTGCTGGATTTTGCGTCTCCTGTGACGGTCGACAGCAGCAATGACAGTTTCACTATCAATGTGAATGGTAAGGACGCGACCGTCAATCTGACCCACGGTGATTACACCTCGGGCGATGATCTGGCGGCAGAGCTGGCGTTGCAGATCAACAGTAACGACACCCTGGTTCAGTTTGGTCACTCGGTATCGGTGGATTTCAATACCAGCAGTAATAACTTTTCTATCACGTCGAATAAGTATGGGGCTGATTCTCAGGTTTATATTAAGTCGGTGAGTGGCAATACTGCTAACACCCTTGGCTTCAGTGCGCTGGGTAGCGGTACTTACGAAGGTGGAGAACTGACGACCTTAAATGCGGCGGCGTTTGCAGGGCGGGGCGCGACGACCGACGCGGGAAGCCGCTTTCTCAATCCCGAAACCGGTATTAACTTTCAGGCAAATAATGCGACTTTCAGCCTTGATGTGGATGGCTCCGGCCCGATCGCTGTCACCGTCGATCAGAATGCTCAGGGACAGGACCTGAATGGTGACGGCACCTTCGGTGATCGCAATGATACTTTGCAGGCGATTCAGACGGCGATTGATTCGACTGCTCTCAATGGTCAGGTGCTGGCCACGTTCGATAACAATGGTTATCTGAAGTTCGAAACGACATCGGTCGGTGCGGCAAGCTCAATTGAAATTGCGTCTGTTGGCGCATCGGTTACTGATACTCAGCTCGGCCTTGATGCGACGCAGGGCGCTCAGACCAATGGTAAAGATCCCGGCCTTGATTTCCAGGCTGCGGTTAATTTTAAAGTGCAGGTGGATGGCATCGATTCTGATGGCTTTGTTTCTATTCCCGCGGGGACGTATCTGACCGGTGCTGACCTGGCGACGGAAATACAGAACCAGTTGGGCGCCACTTTAAGCACAGATCCTAATTTTGCTGGCGTTGTACGCGGCGGCGAGACAGCGACCGGTTCGCGTGACATCAGTGCCAATATCGACTTCAGCACAACAAACGCTGGGTTCCGCCTGAATGTGTCGGGCGTAGAGCAGGACATTCTTGTTAATACCGATTCCGGTGACAATGTTGCTGACGTGCAAGCAGCGCTTGATGCTGCCTATGGTGCAGGCGTAGTGACTGCATCCCTGGACGGCACCGGTCTGAAACTCAGCACAGTAGCGACCGGGCATGAGGAGTTTATCGAAGTCGTCAGTGACGGCCGTGGTGCTCAGACATCGGCTTTTGGTGATATTTCTACTGGCTTCGATTTCTCGGCACCAGGCCAGAACGCCAGCTTTACGCTTACCGTCGGTGGAACCGCCATTAACGTGGATGTTACGGGTGACGGCACATCTGGTAGCAACGATAGCCAGTCCAATCTGGTCGCTATCCAGAGTGCGCTGGATGAAGCCTTGATCGCTACAGGTGAATACCAGGCAGGTGATGTTACTGCTGCGGTGGATGGTTCTGGTCAGCTGTACTTTGAGACGAATTCGAAAGAGGGCGTAAAAACGTCAGCCACGTTCGGCTCTGCGGCAAGCATTGAGGTGAGCAACCTCGGCGGTACGGCAGCGACGTCACTGGGATTATCTGCCGAGACCAGCACCAATGGTTTCGACGGTTTTGGTATGAGCAGCGGTCGTGAGTTCGGTTATGACCTTGATCCGGTTGTCAGCTACAACTACGACCCTGACAGCGACCTTGGCTCATTCAATATTCAGATTGGTGGTGAAGGTACTCGTGTTGGATTCACTGAGCTTGATGCCGATGCTATTGCTTTTCTTGGTTTGCAGGATGTCAGTCTGTACAGTCAGGAAATTCCGAAAGGCCAGAACGTCGCTGGCAAGATTAACGGCGTAGAAGCTTCCGGTAATGGACAGTTCCTGCGCGCGGTTGATGGCAACGTTAAGGCTTCGCCTGGTTTCTATATTGGCAACGAGTCGGCAGGCTTTGATACGCCCGTGGTTCTCGATGCAGACAACAGCAGCTTTACGATCGAAGTCGATGGTGTTGAGGCAGAGATTCAACTGAATTTTCCAGCCACTTATATCAGCGGTTCAGCGTTGGCATCGGCAATGCAGACGGCGATCAATGACAACGCCACGCTGAAAGCAGAGGGCGTTTCTGTGAAGGTTGAATACACAGATGACACATCCTCTTTTGCCTTTAATAAATTCGGTATCATCTCCAACCGTACCGGTGCCGATTCGTCGGTGGAAATCAAAGACCTGCCGAATGACGCAGCAGACTTGTTCGGTTTTGTTCGTGGTGTAGGTGATGGTGAGCGCGGTAAGGATGCCAACGGTGAGATTGATGACGCATCTGGGATCCGTTTGAAGGTCACCGGGGGAGATATCGGATACCGGGGAGATGTTACTTACATTACCGGCTTTGGTGATCAGCTCAAAGATATCCTGCTGAACTTTCTTGATAACAGCAGCGGTACGATTACGAATAAATTGTCGGCGCTTGATCAGGACATTACCACGGTTGAAGAAGATCGCGCGGATCTTGAGGCCCGTATGGATGCTCAGGAAGCGCGTCTGAAGGCCAAATTCCTGTATAACGACTCTTTGATTCAGACGCTGAACACAACGTTGGACTATGTGAAACAGCAGTTTGATGCGCTCAATGGCAATAACAAGGATTAATTCTTCGCGAATAGCCTCCGGCTGATTCGCTCCCACCCAGAGTCAAAGTGTTTGTGGGAGCTATTCAGTCAGCTTGCCTGACTAATAGCGAAGAGGATGATCGCGAATAGCCTTCGGCTGATTCGCTCCCACAATGTGTGGTCGGGGATAAGATCCCCTTCTACATCTGACTCTGATGTATCACTTATCCCTGTGGGAGCTATTCAGTCAGCTTGCCTGACTAATAGCGAAGAGGATGATCGCGCATAGCCTCCGGCTGATTCACTCTCACAAGGAACCACTGTGTGGTTCTATGCCACACAGGATGAAACCCCGCTGTCTTTCCTGTAAAATGCCGCGTCATTTTCATACGTTAGACAGCGACAGGGGTACCCACCTTGGAAATCAATCCAATCGTCGAACAGATTAAAGACCTTCAGGCACGCACCGACGTGCTTAGGGGGTATCTTTGACTACGCCAACAAGGTTGAGCGTCTCGAAGAAGTAGAACACGAACTGGCTCAGGGCGATGTCTGGGATGACCCGGACCGCGCGCAGGAGCTGGGTCGCGAGCGGTCTTCTCTGGAAGCCGTTGTTAAGACCATTGATACCCTGGATAGCGGTCTCGGCGATGCCAAAGATCTGCTTGATATGGCGGTCGAAGAAGACGATGAAGATGCCGTCGACGAAGTGAAAAGCGAACTGGATGGCCTTCAGTCAGAGTTGGAAGTTCTGGAGTTCCGTCGTATGTTCTCGGGCGAGATGGACGAGAACAACTGCTACGTCGAAATTCAGGCAGGTTCAGGTGGTACAGAAGCTCAGGACTGGGCCAACATGCTGTTGCGTATGTACCTGCGCTGGATCGAAGCGCATGGCTTCAAAGGCGAGCTGATGGAAGTCTCCGAAGGTGAAGTTGCAGGTATCAAAGGCGCGACGATTCACGTTCAGGGCGAATACGCTTATGGTTGGCTGCGTACAGAAACCGGTGTACACCGTCTGGTACGTAAGAGCCCGTTTGACTCGGGTAACCGCCGTCATACCTCGTTTTCGTCTGTGTTCGTATCGCCAGAAGTTGATGACAATATTGAAATCGATATTAACCCGGCTGATCTCCGTATCGACGTATACCGTGCCTCAGGTGCGGGTGGTCAGCACGTAAACCGGACAGAGTCCGCGGTACGTATTACGCACTTGCCGACCAATACCGTGACTCAGTGTCAGAATGATCGCTCTCAGCACAAGAACAAAGATCAGGCAATGAAGCAGATGAAAGCCAAGCTCTATGAGCTGGAGCTGCAGAAGCGCAGTGCTGAATCTCAGGCGCTGGAAGACAGCAAAGCGGATATCGGCTGGGGCAGCCAGATCCGTTCGTACGTGCTGGATGACGCGCGTATTAAAGATCTGCGCACCGGCGTTGAAACGCGTAATACGCAGGCTGTTCTGGATGGAGATCTGGACCAGTTTATTGAAGCGAGCCTGAAATCCGGGCTCTGACCTTTTTCGCGCATAGCCAGGCGAGCTGGCTGAAGCGCTCCTACGGTAAAAGAATCCTGTAGGAGCGCAACGCGAAGCTTGCGCGATGTATTTCAGAATTTGTAGGAGGGGAGCATCTCCCCGATACGACACCAAACAGAATTTAACATTGATCCCTAGAATACCGGGTGCCAAATGACAGATCAGAATCAAACCGTTCAGGACGAAAATAAGCTCATCGCCGAGCGTCGTGCCAAACTCGAAACGCTGCGTGAAAACAGCAAATCTAATGGCCACCCGAACGACTTCCGTCGGGAACATCTGGCGGCTGATCTGAAAGCTGAACACGGTGAAAAAAGCAAAGAGCAGCTTGCTGAAGAAGGTCACCGTGTAGCGGTAGCTGGTCGTGTTATGCGCCGTGGCGGTCCGTTCATCGGTATTCAGGATGTCACGGGGTCCCTGCAGGTTTACATGGCGAAGCCGCTGCAGAAAGAAAGCACCGCGTGGCAGTCACTGGATATCGGTGACATTGTTGCGGCAACCGGCACACTGAGCCTGTCTGGTAAAGGCGAGCTGTACGTTGATGTGGGTGATCTGAGCAACTTCCAGATTCTGACTAAGTCACTGCGCCCACTGCCGGATAAATTCCACGGCCTTGCGGATCAGGAACTGAAATATCGCCAGCGTTATGTTGATCTGATCATCAACGAAGAAACGCGTAATAATTTCCTGATGCGTTCAAAAATCATCGAAGGCATTCGCTTCTATCTGTCGCAGCGCGGCTTTATGGAAGTCGAAACGCCAATGCTGCAAACCATTCCGGGCGGTGCAACGGCGAAGCCATTTGAAACCCACCACAACGCGCTGGATATCGACATGTTCCTGCGTATTGCGCCTGAGCTGTATCTGAAGCGCCTGGTCGTCGGTGGTTTTGAGCGTGTGTTCGAAATTAACCGTAACTTCCGTAATGAAGGTCTGAGTACTCGCCATAACCCAGAATTCACCATGATTGAGTTCTATCAGGCCTACGCCGATTACCGAGACATGATGGACCTGACCGAAGGTATGCTGCGTTTTGTTGCTGAAAACGTCGTTGGTAGCACCACCATTAAATACGGTGAGTCGGAATACGATTTTGCACAGCCATTCCAGCGTATGACTATGGTCGATGCAATCCTGAAGTACAACCCGGATATGGATGCCAATGTACTGAATAATCCGGAAGAAAATATCGACACGCTGAAAGAGTACGCGAAAAAAGTCGGTATTCCTCAGTCTGAGAAACAATCTGCGTGGGGCCCGGGTAAGTACATCTGCGAAATCTTTGAAGAAACCGCTGAAGAAAAACTCGATCAGCCGACCTTTATTACCGAATATCCATGGGAAGTGTCGCCGCTGGCACGCCGAAACGACGACAATCCATTTGTGACTGATCGTTTCGAATTCTTCGTCGGTGGCCGTGAGCTGGCAAATGGCTTCTCAGAGCTTAACGACGCCGAAGATCAGGCTGCTCGTTTCCGTAAGCAGGTTGAAGAAAAAGACGCCGGTGACGACGAAGCAATGCACTACGATGCAGATTATGTTCGTGCGCTGGAGTACGGTATGCCACCAACTGCGGGTGAGGGTATCGGTATTGATCGTCTGGTAATGCTGTTTACCGATTCCCACACTATTAAAGATGTGATTCTTTTCCCGCATATGAAGCCACTCTGAGGCTAGCTGTGTTGTCCTGACTTGACTGTGTTGTAGGAGGGGATCTTACCCCCGATCACACATTGTGGGAGCGAATCAGCCGGAGGCTATTCGCGATTAGTCATCTGGAAGAATCCCTGTCGCTATTAGTCAGGCAAGCTGACTGAATAGCTCCCACAGGTATGAGCGATA